>JBDTAT010000417.1:0-5433 GCA_039924505.1 Bryobacteraceae bacterium | reverse complement strand
CTCCCCAGATTCCGGCGACCGCCTGAACCACTTCAAACAGCAGTCGCGCCCGGTTCTCCACCGGGCCTCCATATTCGTCCGTGCGCTGATTGGTGCTGGATTCGATGAACTGATCGAGCAGATAGCCGTTGGCGGCGTGAATCTCGACGCCATCGAATCCGGCATCGAGCGAATTAGCGGCTGCGCGCGCATATTGCGAGACAATGTAGGGCATCTCCTCGATCTGCAAGGCTCGCGGCGTCACGAACGGAACCATCGCTCCCTGGCCGTCTTCATTCTCGATAAACGCCTGTCCAGTGGGCTTGATCGCGGAGGGCGCAACCGGTAGCATCCCGTCGGGCTGCAGGGACGGATGGGAGATGCGCCCCACATGCCAGAGTTGCAGGAATATGCGCCCGCCGCGCTCATGCACTGCGGAGGTGACCAGCCGCCAGCCTTCAACTTGTTCGCGGCTATGAATACCCGGCGTCCAGGCGTAGCCCTGTCCCTGATGGGACACCTGCGTAGCTTCCGAAACGATGAGGGCGGCCGAGGCTCGTTGCGCGTAATAGCAGGCGTTGAGAGCGGAGGGCACGTTGCCAGGTTGGACCGCGCGCGAACGGGTAAGCGGCGCCATCGCCATCCGGTGGGGGAGCTTGTAGCGCCCTAGCTGGACGGGCTGAAATAGATGCTCTGCCGATGTTTGCTTTAGAACGGCCGCGTCCTCGCCGGCCGCGGTTGACGTAGACATGACGTCTTCCTCCGATCCGAAAGAGTGCTTCGAATTAACTCCCGCAAAACGGAGCGGGGCGAGTCGATTCTTGTCCAAACCAGTCCTGCGCCCCGCACCCTTTGCGCTTCGAAATAGCGCCTAAATCGAAAGCGCCGGCGTTGAATCGCTTTTGGAGTACGAAATGCCGCCGTGACCCTTTCCCAGGATTTCTAATCTGCCTTCGCAGCCCGTAGCCAGTATAACCCAACCTCTCCGATCCATTCCGGCGCACCGCGAAGCGGCCAGCCCGGCCTTTGCCGGCACTGTGGTTGCCGGCTTCGAAACCGGCCGTTGCAGTCGCCGGCACAAGTCCAGGACGCCTTCCACTGTAGTAGCAGCACGACGCCGTGGAACAATTACAGCAATGCGGTTCGACGCTTTGGTGTAATTTGTGCCGGAGATGTCGTCTAATGCAGTCCTTCTTTTCCGGTCCGGGCTGCCAAGGCCGGCTCTTGATGCGGTTGGGTACGTCCGTGACGTTCAGGCTTTCATTGATGACTGCGAGGTTTGCCGCCTTCCATTCCCGGCACACTTTGCGGCCCAATCGATACTGCTCCAAATCGAGTCGCGACGCGCCGTTCGGGGAGATGCGTCACGGCTTGCGGCGGCATATTTGGGTTCCGGCAGAAAGGTCCGTCGCGTGCAGGAACCGCTATGGTTGACGGTAAATTCACGCGTGGGAACCTGTCGCAGCGCCGGTCATGACAACCGGGTATCCGCTTGCTTACGCGGGCGGCTCGAATGGGCCGGCGCCGGGGAGTGGAGATTCGAAACTGAACGTTGAATACCACCGGATGCACCGGGCGGTTGCGGCCGTGCTTGCCGGGCTCGCATTGGCGATTCTCTGTGGATTGTTTTTCGCGTGGCTTGGCGAAGAGGTTCTCGATGGCGAGACCTTGCATTTTGACAATCGCATCCTCGCTCTGGTCCACGGGGATTCACGGCCCGCTTTAACACAAGGCCTGCTGCTCGTCACCTGGATCGGGTCAACGGCGCCAGTTATCGCGCTCACGCTAGTCGCATTGGCGGTCTTCTGGCTGCGGAACCGGAGACGGGATGCCGTGGTTCTCGCAATAACAATTGTGGGCGCATCCGTGCTCATGTATTTCCTCAAGATTGGTTTTCATCGGGTTCGCCCACCCCCGTATTTCGGTCTCGCACCGTTGCAATCGTTCAGCTTCCCCAGTGGACATTCGCTGGTGGCGTTCTGTTTCTATGGAGTGCTCGCGCACTTGGTAAATTCCCGGATTCAACAATTTGCGGTCCGCGCGGGAATCTGGGCGCTGGCGGTCTTGATGGTTCTGCTGATCGGTTTCTCCCGCATCTATCTGGGGTTTCACTATCCAACGGATGTGCTTGCCGGCTACGCAGCGGGCATCGTTTGGGTGTTCGCCATCGTGCTGGCGGAACCACTCATTGGACGTCACAAAAACAACTCGATAAAGGAGAGGTATGTCGAAAACCGTTGAACACCGGAAGCGTTCGACCGGCGCTGAACGATCGCTCCATGCAGTGCGGAACACACTTGCAATAGTGGGCGCCGGCGCCATTGTTCTACACGGCGCCCGGCTCCTGTTGAAGCTCTTCGGCCCGAATCTGCCATATGGGATGCCGCAGCCGCCTAACGAACCGCTGGACTCGAAGGAATTCGTGCGATTCCTAAGCATCACCACGAATGCCGCGTTCCACCGCGATACGAAGATCGAAGTTCTCCTGAACGGCAATGAATTCTACCCAGCCGAGCTGGATGTCATCCGGGGCGCTCAAAAAAACGTCAATCTGCTGTTTTACGAATTTGTGAAGGGAGATGTCGCGGACCAGTTTATCGAGGCGCTGACCGAGCGCGCCCGGGCGGGAGTGGACGTGAAATTAGTGGTGGACGCGATGGGCAGCTTTGGCGCCCGCGACTCGTATTTCGACGGACTAAGAGCGGCCGGCGGACAAATGGTTTGGTATCACGCGCTCGGTTGGGACACGTGGACTCATATGGACAATCGAACCCACCGCAAAGTGATGACCGCCGACGGGGAGATTGGATTTATCGGCGGCGCTGGAGTGGCGGATCACTGGATGAAAGCCGGGAAGTGGGGCCCGGCGTGGCGCGACACCATGCTCCGGGTGGAGGGGAGCGCCGTCGCGGGATTGGTGTCCGTGTTCTCCGAGAATTGGCTGGAGTGTTCCGGCGAGATGCTGTCCGGCGCGGCGCAGTTCCCGTTGCTCGGCAACCCAGGACAGGCTACGGCCTTGGTGATTAATAGCACTCCGCACGGCGGATCGACCAGGGCCCGGACTCTGTTCCAGACGCTGCTGGATTGCGCGCGCCATAGTATCCGGATCACTACACCGTATTTTCTGCCGGATCGAAGTGCTCTCCACGCGCTGGTCCGGGCGATGCACAAACGGAATGTGAGCGTCCAGATCCTCACCGCCGGCCCCGGCAGCGACCATCCATCCACAGCCAGACTTAGCGAAGCCCTCGCTTTAGGATTATTGAAGTCGGGGGCCGAGATTTATGAATACCAGCCGGGAATGATTCATGCGAAGCTCATGACCATCGATGGTATGTGGAGCGTCGCCGGTTCGACGAATTTCGATCATCGCTCCTTCGCACTCAACGACGAAGTCAACCTCGCGGTGCTCGACCCGGATCTGGCGGCGAGCCTCGACCGGGACTTTACCAACGACCTGGCGAGGAGTCTCCGCCGGACCGTTCAGAAATCCATGAACCGCTCGATGTCCGTGCGGGTGATGAATAACCTTGGATGGCTGGTCAGACGGGAAGAATAGCGTCGATCGAGCCTTCACAGTTCGGACGTATCTTCCTCGATCTCCCCCAAGTCAGGCGCACGGTTCTCCATCTCCCGAGACTCGTCCGCCCATTCAAGCGGCTGATTCTCGAGCGGCGCTTCGGAATCGTCTTTTCTGTCAAGTCCCTTGTCTTTCGGAATCATATCGTAATCCTCTTCTTAATCCTCGCATGAACCAAAGCGCGACATCGGCCAAACGGCAGGAATCGCTGGCATAAAATGGCTAGCCGGGCGCCTTCCGCGTGTTCCCATGGACTACACTAGGATGAAACAACTTCAGTGAAGCGAGGATCTTCGATGTCAAAAAAACTACTATGGGTGGGCGCGCTCGGCGTGGGGGCTATATTCGTTTTCGCGCAGAGCGGATCGTGGCTGGACGGCACCGCGGATCAGAAATTCGCCAAACTGGCCAGCACGCAGCCTGGCCTGGGAACGGTGATGGTGGAGTTCGGCAACCGCGCCGGAAACATGTATTACGCGGCGGGAGGCTCGAACTGGGGTCTGGCGGCGTATCAACTTAAGGAACTCACCGAGATGCAGGAAGTCGCTGAAACCACTCGTCCCGCGCGCGCTGCGGAACTGAAAGCCTTCGAGCAGGGCGCGTTGGCTCCACTGGCCAAAGACATCGTGAACCAGGATATCGGCGCGTTCCACAAGCATTTTGATGTCATGGTGAAACGCTGCAACGCATGCCACCGGTCGAGCGGATTTGGCTTCATCGTTTACGCGATTCCCAACCGGCCCGCGACCCCATTGAAGCTGAACTTGGATACGAAGTTCAACCAAGCGGACTTGCAGAAAATGCTGGCCGGCCTGTTGCAATAAAACGCCAATCACCGGCGAGCCGTGGAACCCGCGAGAAGCTTCGCTAAATCCCGCTGAGCCTGGGCAAAAATGGCGAACGCCTGTGCCGGTGGAGTGCGGTCGGCGCTTTCTACCACCGTGAGCGCGACGCGCAAACCGGCTGCAATCCGGGCCGCCTCCGGTGCTTTAATTTTGCTAGCTTTGTCTATTGCCTTCATCACTTGCAGGCCTAAGTTCAACTGATTTACGAGGTCAATTGGCGTTGCGGCTGAGCGCGGGTCCATCACCACACGTAGGGGCTTTTGGTAGCTCCGCCCAGCTACTGTGAGCTTCACCTGATAGGTCCCGGGGGCAACCTGCGGTCCGCGGACCGGCCCTGGGTAGCGCAGATCCCACACGAGCCGGTTCATTCCGGCGTGAGCCGTCAACGGTGCGGGGATCTGAACCCAAATATCGGCGATGGTCAGGCCGGTGCGGCGCGCGGCCACCGGAACATCGCTAGTGGAGAACCTACGTATTACCTGATGTTTAGCGTCTAAAATCTCCACCGTCACATCACCGGCTGGCGGGGCGTTCAAAAAGTAATCGAGTATGGCGCCACCGGGCGGGTTCGCGGCAGTCGGTTCCTCGGGCGGAAGCGGCGTGCCGGGGAACGACTCGCTCGACATCCGGATGGCCGTGGCGGGTTGATATAGCCACGCATCGGCGGCCGCGACGTTGCCATTCACCTCACCGAGCGGCGCGGCATCGTCGAGAATCCAGAACGCGCGGCCATGTGTGGCAATGACCAGGTCGTCACCATGAATCACCAGATCGCGCACCGATACGGTGGGCAGGTTTAACTGCAAGGATTGCCAATGATCGCCGTCGTCGAATGAAACGAAAACGCCAGTTTCCGTTGCGGCGTAGAGCAAGCCGCGGCGCTTCGGATCTTCGCGGATCGCGTTGAGGAAAGACGATGGGCCAATGCCGGCGTCCACTTCCGTCCAACTCTTGCCGTAATCGCGCGTGCGGTAGAGATGCGGGCGGTAGTCGTCCAGCCGGTGGCGGTCGACCGCGGCGTAGGCGACG
>JBDTAT010000416.1:0-2770 GCA_039924505.1 Bryobacteraceae bacterium | reverse complement strand
CCTCGAAAAGCTGCTGGCGGCGTCGAAAACCGAAGGGGAGCGCATGTGGCCCATGCCGCTCGATGACGATTATAAGGAGCTGCTGAAGAGCGCATTTGCGGATCTGCAAAACATCGGCGGACGATGGGGCGGCGCAATTACCGCGGCCATCTTTCTCCGCGAGTTTGCCGGCGATACGCCGTGGATTCATCTCGACATCGCCGGCACTGCATGGCTGGACGATGCCAAGCCGTATCTGGCGAAGGGTCCGTCGGGCGTGCCGGTCCGCACCTTCGTGAATCTGGCGATGAACTGGTAACGTGACCGGGTCCCGCATTCTCACGCGCGAATTTTATGAACGGCCAACCGTGGAAGTGGCGCGCGATCTGCTCGGGAAGGTGCTCGTACACGGGCGCACCGCCGGCCGCATCGTCGAGGTGGAAGCGTATCTGGGCGGCGACGACCGGGCGGCGCATTCCTCGCGCGGGCTGACGCCCCGGACCAGCGTGCTCTTTGGTCCGCCGGGCCACGCATACGTCTACTTCATTTACGGGATGCATGAATGCTTCAACGTAGTAGCGGAGCGCAACGGGAAACCCGGCGGAATCCTGGTGCGCGCCGTGGAACCGCTGTGCGGCGTTCCCCTCATGAAACGCCGGCGGCCGAAGGCGCGCACGCTGGTGGATCTTACGTCGGGGCCGGGCAAGCTGACGCAAGCGCTCGGGATCACGCGGCGGAACAACGGGTGCAATCTCACCGCCGGCTCGCTTACGATTCGCGAATTGAGCCAGTTCGGCGAGACGGAAATCGGCGTCAGCCCGCGCATCGGCATCCGGCATTGCGCCGACTGGCCGCTGCGATTCTTCGTGCCAGGAAACGCATTTGTAAGCGCGACTCCCAAGCCCCGCGAAAAATAATGGGAACATCCGGGGCACGGCAGCGTTATAACAATAGATGAAATTCTTCGCAGAGCAGCTCCGTCACGTCTTGCGCAGTTTGCTCCGTTCACCGATGTTCACGGCGGTGACGCTACTGACCATCGGCATTGGAGTGGGCGCCAACACCGCGATTTTCAGCGTGATTGACGGCGTCCTGCTGAAACCGCTTCCCTATCCCCAGCCGGAAAGATTAGTCAGCGTCTGGCAGACATCGCAGCTCGCCGGGCTCAAGGACCTGGAGCTCTCCCCGGCGGACTACTTCACGTTCCGCGAAGAAAATCGCACGTTCCTCCAGTTTGGAATGTGGGACGGCGGGAACGTCACCATAACCGGGATCGCCACGCCGGAGCGGGTGCGCACTGTTTCGGTCACCGACGGCGCGCTCGACGCACTCGGGATACAGCCGATGCTGGGCCGCTGGTTTACGGCCAAAGAGGACGAGCCGGGAAGCCCAGGACGCGTGATGCTGAGCTACGGATTCTGGCAGCGCAAATTCGGCGGCGACCCTTCCGTGCTCGGCCGGCAACTTCGCATCGACGGCGAGGCCAAGGAAATTATCGGCGTGATGCCCGCCAGCTTCCGGTTTCTCGAGGAAAAGCCCGATCTGCTGCTTCCCTTTCAGCTCGATCGCGCCAAGACGCACCTGGGAAACTACAGCTTCCAGTCGATCGCCCGGCTCAAGCCCGGCGTTTCTTTGGCACAGGCGAACGCCGATGTAGGGCGCATGATCCCGATGGTGGTCGCCAAGTTTCCGCCGCCCCCCGGTTTCAGCGTAAAAATGTTTGAAGGAGCGCACATCCGGCCCGCTCTGCGGCCTTTGAAACGCGACGTGGTCGGCGATCTGAGCGGTCTACTCTGGATTCTGATGGGAAGTATCGGCGTGGTGCTGCTGATCGCGTGCGCCAACGTGGCCAATCTGGTGCTGGTGCGCACCGAAGGCCGGCAGCAGGAACTCGCCGTGCGCGCCGCTCTGGGGGCGGGTCCGCGGCGCATCGCCGGCGCGTTGCTGGCGGAAAGCGCGGTGCTCGGCGTACTGGGCGGCGCCGTGGGTCTCGCCTTGGCGTATGCGTCGCTGCGGGTTCTGCTGGCAACCGCCCCGGCGAATCTCCCGCGCATCGAAAATATTTCGATAGATTCCACTGCGCTGTTGTTTACGCTGGCCATCTCGCTGTTCTCCGGTCTGCTGTTCGGCGTGATCCCGGTGCTGAAGTATGCGTCGCCAAACGTGATGCGCGCTCTCCGCTCCGGCGGCAGAACGCTAAGCCAGAGCAAGGAAGCGCATCGCACGCGGAACTTGCTGGTGGTGCTGCAGGTGGCGCTGGCGGTGGTTCTGTTGATCGGCTCCGGCCTGATGATTCGCACGTTTCAAGCGCTCCGCCGTGTGCAGCCGGGATTCACCGCTCCGGCCGCTCTTCAGACCCTGCGCGTAGACGTACCGGATGGTCTGATAAAGGATCCGGTCCAGGTTATGCGGATGTTCCAGGAAATTCAACGGAAAATGTCCGCGATGCCCGGCGTCTCCTCCGCCGCATTTGCCAATTCCGTCCCAACCGATGGCAACCACAGCACCGACGTGCTGTTCGCGCAGGACCGGACGTATGCGGAGGGCGAAATACCGCCGCTCCGCCGTTTCAAGTTTGTCGCGCCCGGCTTCTTTCAAACGATGGGGACGCCGTGGATCGCGGGCCGCGATTTCACGTGGGCGGATTTGTACGATGAACGCCCGGTAGCTGTCGTCTCGGAAAGCCTGGCGCGGCAACAATGGCGCGATCCAGCTTCCGCCATCGGCAAACGCATCCGCGAGGGAATGAACGACCCGTGGCGGGAGGTGATTGGCGTGGCCGGCGACGTGC
>JBDTAT010000415.1:0-3506 GCA_039924505.1 Bryobacteraceae bacterium | reverse complement strand
CCGGCGCGTCATTTGGGTGAAAGGAGAGCGCGCCGGTAAGAGTGATTTCGACGTCGAGCGGGAGGCCGATGGCGCGCATCAGCTCCAGGTGCGCGCTAAAGCGGCCGGTTTCGGCAACCAATTGGCGTTGGCGGTCGTCGGCGAGCTGCACGCTGGCGCGCGTGATTTCAATTCCGGTGCCCGTGCCGGCGGCTTTTTGCGAGCGCGAAAGTTCGAGCAGGGCCTGGGATAATTCGACATTCGATTTCGCGGTGGTGAGCGTGGCGTCGGCGCGCAGCGCGGCTAGATACGCGCGCGCCACCTGACCGGTAACCTGATCGCGTGTGGAGTCGTTATCGGAGCGGGCGGCCTCGACGCCAGCGCGGGAGGACTGGTAACGGCGGAACGCGCCGAAATCGAAAACCGTCTGCGTGATGCTGGCGCGGGCGTCGAACACCGTGAACGGCCCGACGAGCGTGGGAAAGGAAAAGAACGGGGTGCTGGGTATGGAGATGCCGAACGTTTTCAAATTGCGGGTAGCGTTCTCGTCGAGGACCGAGCCTTCGAGATCCGGCAGCAGCGCGGCGCGCGATTGAGCGGCGCGCGATTGGGCCTGATTGACGAGTTCCGCGGCAAGCTGGGCGCGGGCGCTGCCATCCGGGGCCAGGGCAAGCTCGACGGCATGGCGCAGACTGAGCGGGAGCGGGGGCGGGGATTGTGTCTGCGCGGAAGCGAACGCGGCGCAGGCGGCGATGGCGTAGAGGATTCGCATGTCAAACTCCGGCCTTCCGGGTTTTTCGCGCGGGGCGCGTTTTGCTTGCGATTTCGGTGGCGGGCGCGCGCAGACCGGCGCACACGAAGGCCACCATCCGGCGTGTGAGCGCTCTGCCGTCGGTGAGATCGCAGACCCCATGCGTGACGACGGGAATCGCGCGCGCGAGCAGCAGGGTATGCGTCATGGCGCCAATGCCGAAGCTCTGCCGCCACGCGCGTTCGACCGGCGCAAGATGCGGCAGCGACCGGGATAACGCGGCGTCAAACCGGCGCGCGACGGCGGAGAGATGCTTCTCGAACACGTGATGGAGGAATTCCTCGGGGGCAGTAAACAGGCGGCCCACCAGCGGCATGAAGAACTCGCGGCCGTCGAGCGGCGAATCGAAAACGGGAGCGAAAAACGCGTCCATGATCCGCTCCAGTTCCATGGGGCGCTTGCCGGCGGCCGCTTCGCAAGCGTCGAGCCGCGCCAGACGCTGGCGGTTGATCGGCTCCAGGTGGCGCGCGACGATGGCGTCGATGAGGCCGTCCTTGGATTGGAAGTGATAGTTGACGGCGGCGAGATTGACGCGGGCCTCCGTGGTGATGGCGCGGAGCGAAGCGGCTTCGAACCCATGGAGGGCAAAGAGCCGCTCCGCGGCGTCCAGGATTCGCGTCTTCGTATCATTCATACGTATGTTTCAATTATACGTATGAATGTCCGGTTGTCAAGCCTGCTTAGATGCACAGACCCGGGATTCCTTCCGCGCGGGTTGAGTTTCCGGGAATCCGCGCGCTGGCGATTCAGCGCCTGGCCTGCCGTGACCCCATTGCGAAAACCGATACGAAGTTCAAGTCCGATGTCCCGGCCATGTCTGGCAACATGCGCTATCACCATGCCGAATAGAAGGCGGGACATGCCAACTACCGAAACGCGAAATGAGAAACTCGATCTTCGCTTGACGCCATCGGCAAAACGCACGCTACAGATTGCCGCCCAGGCTGCGCAACGGTCTGTCAGCGAGTTTGTTTTGGAGAGCGCGCTGGCCCGCGCCGGGGAAACACTGCCGGATCGCCGCCGCTTTGGTTTGAGCGCGGAACAGTGGGCGGCATTCCAGGCCGTTCTCGATGCCCCTCCCAGGCCCGCTCCACGACTTTCCCAGCTTCTCCGCGAGCTAAGCGTGTTCGAACGCGGCCGCAAGAATGAACCTTCACATTGAGAAGCTTCGACGCGCACACGCAGTGGAGCATTTCGACTGTGGCCACGAAGTTCTCAACCGTTTTTTAAGACTCGCGCAAAACGGAGCGCGGCGCGAAACAATTCCTTCCGCGTATTGGGTGCGCGCCGCGCCCTTTGCGCTTGTTTTTTAATCCGCTACGCTTTCCAGAACCAGCAAGCCGGCGCTTCCGCCACGTACGTGGCGCTTGCGGATACGGAGGTGGCCGGTTTCTACACGCTGGTTGTGGGCCAAGTGGAGTGTGAGGGAGCACCAGATCGTCTGAAGAAAGGGTAGTGGGTCAGTTTGAACCCTACGTTCGAATTAGCGCCGAAGTGGCTGGTAAACATAACGCCGTTCCCGGTGGGTTATTTTCGCGAAGTCTGCCTGTGGATAAATTCGGCGGCTGGCAAATCTACGGTTTGCGCGTTTCTCGTCAAATTGACCGCCCCAAGTTCCGGTTGGCGGATTGAGAAAAGGACAATTGACAAAAGGACTGACTGTGTTCCATGCTCAAGGGTGGTACAATTCCAACACCGTCGAAACCCTGAGAAAGGAGGCCCGCCATCAAAAAACGTGAGGAGAAATCTCCGCAATCTCCAGGCGGCTCTCGCCGCGACTTCATCAAATCTCCCGTGGCCCTGGCGGCGGGTTCACTTGCCCTGCCGATCCTGTCTAACCTTACACCTGAGGCCAAAGCTGCGGGAAACGGCAATGCCGTAACAGTCGCTCCCCTGTTTTACCCGCTGGATCAATTCAAACCCGAAATTCACCTGGCTGGGAAGCTAGCGGTCATTACCGGAGCATCGCGTGGCAACGGCCGCGCGGTCGCGGAAGCCCTCACAGCGCTCGGCGTCGACGTGATCGGCACCTCGCGCAACCCGGCTGGCGTCCCGAACCCTCCGGCCTATCCGTTACTGGCGTTAGATATCGCCGATTCAGCCTCGGTGCTCGCGTTTGTTGGAGCGCTCGTGGCCCATCCGCTATTTCAGCAGCACGGTCATGTCGACATTTTAGGGAACAATGCAGGGCGCTTCGTACTTGGGGAGATCGTACCCTTGCCGCCGACGGATTTCTCCTCCTATCTGGCACAGCGCGATCTCGGCTTACGCACCGTCTACTTCGGACACGTAATGATGACCAACGTCATTTTGCCGCTGATGCCGCGGCAGGGTTACGCGCGCATCATCTTCACGGCGTCCATTGCGGCCTACACCACTGGCGCAACTCTGCCGGCGGAAAGCTTTGTTGATACTTACAACTCTGGCAAGTTCGCGCTGCGCGTCTACGCGAACAATCTGGACTCGGCTCTGCGCGCCGCAGGATCGAATATTCGCGTTTCGACGGTGAATCCGTACGCAATGAACACTGCCCTCGCCCGGTATCCGCATCCTGTTTACACGCAGCCGGTCGACAGCAGCGGGCTGTCTGCGACCGATCCGGTATTCAACGAATTTACTGCCGAACTGATCCAACTCCTCGCCAACGGTCTCCCACCAAGCATGGTGGGCGAGACCTATGCGCAACTATTGCAGATGAATGATCCGGTGCAGAACG
>JBDTAT010000414.1:0-2824 GCA_039924505.1 Bryobacteraceae bacterium | reverse complement strand
CCAGCCGAAACTGCTGTGTCAACGATGTCGGCGGCCGACGCGCCGAACGAAAATACGGCGAGAAGCGCGAATACTGGTAGAAAACGTTTCATTTTGGAATCTCCTTGATAGTTGTTTGAACTCTCTCAACGGTTGGACAAGAGCTTATGTTCCGTCGGCTTATTTTTTTTGGAGCCAGCTGCCCGTACACTGCCCAAGCCTTCTTAGGCAGATTCTCCTTTTTCACCCCGCGCATTAACGTGCCCGCACCGTCCCCAAGCCGCCGTCGACGCCGAAGACCTGTCCGGTTACCCAGGCGTTCTCCGGATCGATGAGCCACGCGATCGCCGAGGCGATATCCTCCGGATGCCCAATGCGGCCAAGCACGTGCATTCCCTGCGACGACTTGAGCGACGCCTCGTTTTGCGTAATTCGCGCCGTAAGCGGCGTATCCACCAGACCTGGCACCACACAGTTGATGCGTATATTGCGTGAGCCGTAGGAAGCGGCCGCCGCCATCGTCAGGCCGCCCTTCGCCGCAGCGATGGCTTCGTGGTTCGCCAGGCCTATGCGGGCGGCCGCCGTTGCGCACAGCACGATCGATCCGCCGCCCGACATCATCGCCTTCGCTCCAGCCCGCACCGCAGAAAACGCCGTGGTCAGGCTGAGCTCGATCGTTTCCCGAAACTCGCGTTCCGAAGTCAGATGCGCGGGCTTGAGCAGAAGTGAACCGGCGCAATTGACGAGGGCATCGATCGGAGCGAACTCCGCCACTGCCCGTTCGAGCGCCTCGAAATCGGCCGCATTCACCGCCACATGCCGCACCTTTATCTCCTCACCCAGAACGGCGAGCCTCTCCTGGTTCCGAGCCGAGAGCACAACGTCCACGCCCCGGGCCGTCAATCGCCGGGCTGTGGCAGCGCCGATGCCGCCAGTGGCGTCTATCAGGAAAACCCTCATGCAAAACAAGATGCAGGACGGGGTGCTGTCAGGCTATAAAATTAAGCCGGGGATCGCTATGGGTGAAACAAAGTCCTGCCTGATCGTTGGAGCTGGCATCGCCGGCCTGACCGCAGCAGACGTTCTGCGCCAGAGCGGTTGGGAAGTTATGCTGCTCGACAAAGGCCGCAGCGCCGGAGGTCGAATGGCCACGCGCCGGCTGGGAAAGAGCCGCTTCGATCATGGCGCCCAATTCTTCACTGTGCGTGACTCCAGGTTTCAAGCGGCGGTCGAACGATGGGAAGCTCGCGGATGGGCAAAGCCCTGGTTTACTGAAGGTGGACATGTTCGCTATCGCGGAGTGGAAGGCATGAATGGCATCGTGAAGGAGCTCGCGAAGCCGTTCGACCTGACGACGCAAACAACCGTAGAGCGGGTTGAGCCTGCGGAAAAGGGCTGGCGAATTCTGACAGACACGGGCCAAGAGTTTAGCGCGGGCACTCTACTGCTCACGCCGCCCGCGCCGCAGTCGATGGCTTTACTTGCGCGTTGTGTGGATTGCTTACCAGCGGATATTGTCTCCAGCATGAACAGCATTGCTTACAATCCGTGCTTCGCCCTATTGGCGACGCTCGGGGGACCGAGCCAGGTTCCGTCGCCCGGTTGCGTTAAATTGGATAGCCGCCCAATCGCGTTTGTCGCGGACAATACGCAAAAGGGAATTTCGTTCGGGAGCGCAGCCCTGACCATTCATGCGCAGGCGGACTTTACGCGATCCCATCTGGAAGCTCCGCAGGACGAGGTGGCTCAACTGCTTCTCGACGCGGCCAAGCCCTGGCTCGGAAGCCAACTGCTGACCTGGCAGCTGCACCGCTGGAGATATAGCCAGCCAGTCGCCACAACTGCCGAGCCGTACCTTTTCACGCTCGAACCTGCACCTCTGGCATTGGCTGGTGATGCGTTCGGGGGACCCCGCATCGAAGGGGCGTTCCTGTCCGGGTTGGCTGTGGCCAAGCGGATCATTGTCGGCCCATAAAAGCAGAGCCACGAGCCTCAAGCACGTGCGCGATCCGGTCAAAAAAGTTTCACGTCCTTCGCCTCACAAACGCATCCAGGTGTATGTGACTTCTCTCGGAGCAACGTATTATGTTCGGTAAAGGCGATATTCTCATTCTGCTGGCAGCATTCCTGTCCTTCCTGTTCTCGGTGTCATTGTGGTTCGGAATCGGAATGTCTGCCGACAAGAACGCCGGCATCTTCGTCGGTTTATGGGTACCTTCGATCATTGGTACGGGGATCTACTTTCACGTGGCTCGGAGGCGCTAATTGTCCGACACCGCAATTTTTATAGTGGGGTTGTTTACTTTCTGCCTGGTGGCTGGAGGGCTATCATTTAGTGTTTATGAAATGCGGAGGCTCCACAGTCAGGGCAGCAAAAGCGATCACTGGCTGAACTCCAGTGCGAAAAGCGACGCGCCGATCCGGCGGTAAGAAATGGGGGCCGTGCGGAGGAGAAATCGCGATGGAGAACGAAGGCTGAAGATCCGTTTCGCATCAGCCACACATCTCCATCGGTCGAGGCTTCACCACAAAAGGGGTTTAGTGGAGGAACGCCCGGATCATCCAAGCCATCTTTTCGTGCCCTTCCATCAGCCCGGTGAGGAAATCGGCCGTTCCGGCATCGTGGTACGTGTCCGTACATGCTTCCACATCCGTGCGCAGAACTCGAATGATGGTTTCGTGGTCGGCCAACAGATCCTCCAGCATCTGCCGGGCTACTGGATATTATTCCGGCTGCTCCCGCAGGCGGGTGAGGTTCAGGAACTCGGTCAAAGTCCCCGCGGAATTGGCTCCGAGCGCCCTGGCGCGCTCGGCGATGTCGTCAATCGATTCATCGAGAATTTCG
>JBDTAT010000413.1:0-3982 GCA_039924505.1 Bryobacteraceae bacterium | reverse complement strand
GGCCGCTTTGCGCATTGCAATGGCATAGGTTCCGGCCATGGAAACCACAAGACTAAGCCCGCTATAGATCAGAGCCACACCGAGGTCAAACATGCTGCCCCTCAGGTGCCTGATAGCTGAAACCAATAGAGGGAAATTGACCATTCCAACTATCCAGAGCCACCAGCGATAATCTGACCAGAACGACCTGAACTCCTTGCGCGCCGCAGCGTGCAGCCGTTTCCCGTATGTCTCTTCGTGGGCTTCCATTGATCGTGGCTTGCATTTGGGCACACCTCCTCCATGCGATCATGTGGGTGCTCGCCCAAAGGATAGTTGGCAGGACCGGTTGCCGCCGGTCCTGTTTCGATATCTCGACTGCTTCTCTATCCTACGCCAGAAGCTAGGATACTACCGCATCAGCCGTTAAGGGTATCTAGCCGAGCAACGAGAACCAGCAGCGCGCCCTCGCCATGTGATATAATCTTCCCCCAGATGGGGGCTTTGTATGATCCGAACATTCCTTGAAAGAATCGCTGTGCCCGTTTCTATCTCGCTGGCTGCCCTGATTGTTTGCACGCCGCGCGTGAACGCCCAGGCGGTTGCCGTGGCCGAGGTGGATGGCGTTGTTACCGATTCCACCGCCAAGGTCATGGTAGGCGCGAACGTCACGATTATCGAAACCGACAAGCACACGTTGCGGAACACGGTCACCGACAGCACCGGCCGGTATTTTCTGCCCAATCTTCCGGTGGGGCCGTACCGGCTGGAAGTGCGCTCACCGGGATTCAAGGATTACGTGCGGTCGGGGCTCGTGCTGCAGGTGGGCAGCAACATTCAGATCAACGTGACGATGCAGGTTGGCGCGGTGGTGGACACCATCGAAGTGCATGCCAACGCAAGCATGGTGGAGACCAAGGAAAACTCGGTGTCGCAGGTTATCGACGAGCAGCGCATCAACGATCTGCCGTTGAATGGACGCCAGGCGACGCAGTTGATTCTGCTCTCGGGCGCATCCGTGAATGCGCCGGGCGGCGGCATGACCGGCAGCAAGAACTTCTACAACTCCACGACGATTTCGGTCGGCGGCGGGCAGGCCAACGGAACCGCGTACCTGCTGGACGGCGGTGACAACACCGACACCATGACCAACGTCAATTTGCCATTTCCGTTTCCGGATGCGCTGCAGGAATTCAGCGTGGAGACCAGCGCGTTGTCGGCGGCGTTCGGCACGCATCCCGGCGCCACGGTGAACGTGGTGACCAAATCCGGCTCGAACGCCTTGCACGGCGATGTCTTCGAATACCTGCGGAACGGCGATGTGAACGCGCGGCCGTTTTTCGCCACCAAGCACGATGGGCTGAAACGGAACCAATTCGGCGGCACGTTGGGCGGGAAAATTATCCGCGACAAACTGTTCTTCTTCGGCGGTTATCAAGGCACGCGCAACCGCTCCCAGCCGCCCACCACCATCAGTTACGTGCCGACCACCGCCGCGCTGAATGGAGATTTCAGCGGCCTCGCATCCGGTCCATGCCAATCCGGCGGCATCCCGCTGACCATCGTCGATCCCGCCAGCGGGCAGCCATTCCCGGGCAACCAGATTCCCGTGTCGCGCTTCAATCCGGCGTCCGTAAAATTGGCCACCGGGTACCTGCCAACCACGAACGATCCCTGCGGTAAAGTGTTGTACGGCATTCCGACCACCGGCGACGAGGATCAGGTGATCGGCCGCATCGACTGGATTCAAAACGAAAAGCATACCGTGTTCGGCCGGTATTTCTTCGACGATTACAGCAACCCATCCGTGTACGACGGGAAAGATCTGCTGACTACGACGCAGCCCGGTAACCTGGAACGCGCGCAGTCGGTGACGCTCGGCGATACATACGCATTCGGGCCCGCGACGTTAAACTCCTTCCACGCCACCTTCACGCGCCGCCGCGACAATCGCGGGCCGGCTGCGAATCAGATCAGCCCCGCCACGCTCGGCATCGACATCTACAGCCGCGTCCCTAACTTTTTGCTGGCCTCGGTCAGCAATGCATTCAGCGTTGGCTGCGGGACCTGCGCGCCCGGACATTTCAACGTGAACAGCTATCAGGCCGCGGACGACATAAACCTGATTCGCGGACGCCACCAGATCGCCATGGGCGTAAACTTTCTCCGGACTCAAGACAACCTGATTTCCGGCTTCAACGAAAATGGCACGTTTACGTTTAACGGATCGGTGACGACCAGCGCCGCCATCCCGCACAGCGGCCTATCGCTCGCGGACTTCCTTCTCGGACGCCCCAGCGATTTCGGGCAGACGAATCCCACCCCGGACGACCTGCGCGCCACTATTTTCGGTCTCTACATTCAGGACACGTTTCACGTCAATTCGCGGCTGACGCTGAACGCCGGTCTCCGCTGGGAGCCGACGCTTCCCGACACCGACAAGTATGGACGCGGCACGTATTTCAGCAACGCCGCGTTCACTGCCGGCCAGATCAGCACCGTCCATTCGAACGCGCCCGTGGGACTCGCATTCTACGGGGACAAAGGCATACCGAAATCGCTCTGGAACCGGAACTTGAAGGCCTTCGGTCCGCGCCTGGGGCTGGTGTGGAATCCGCACGGAGACGGACGCGACACGCTGCGCGTCGGCAGCGCGATTCTCTACGACCACACGGAACTGTTTTTCAACGAGCGTGAGACCACGAATCCTCCCTACGGCAGTTCCATCGACATTCCCACGCCGGCCGGCGGATTCATCAATCCTTATCTCAACTTCCCCGGCGGCAGCCCGTTCCCGCCAAACGGCACGGCGACCTTCCCGCCGGCCGGCGTCTATATCAACATGCCGCTGACCTCGCACCCCACCTATGTTGCGCAATGGAACGTCACCTACCAGCGGCAATTCGCCGGCAACTGGCTCGCCTCGGCCACGTATCTGGGCAACAAAACGACCCATCTGTGGGTTGGATCGGAAATCAATCCGGCGGTCTACATCCCCGGAACTTGCGCGGGCAAGCCCTGCTCCACCACCAGCAACACGAACCAACGCCGCGTGCTGTATCTCCAGAACCCGGTAACCGGCGCGTCGTATGCCAGCATCAACCAGGCCGACGAAGGATCGAACTCCCATTACGAAGCGATGTTACTTTCCGTGCAGCATCGTTTCAGCCACAACTACACGGTGCTTTCCAACTACACGTATTCGAATTGTGTCACGGATCTCGATTTCACGGGCGAGCTGGGCAGTTCGCCGAATTCCGTTCCCTTCAACCGCGGCGCCGACCGCGGCCCCTGCGATTTCGACGTCCGCCACGTCTTCAACACCTCGCTGGTCGCTTCCAGTTCATGGAAGGGCGGCGCGCTCGCCAGCCATTTACTGAGCAACTGGCGTCTGGCGCCAATCATCCGCGCCACCAGCGGCGGCACGCAGACGGTGACCACGGGGAAAGACAACTCACTCACCGGCTTGAACAACGACCGGCCATTACAAGTTCTGCTGAATCCGTACCCCGCGAATCAAGGGCCCCATGATTGGATCAATCCGTCGGCCTTCGTTCCCAATCCTCTCGGCACATTCGGCAACGTGGGACGCGATGCGTTGCGCGCTCCGGGCGTCCTGAATTTCGACCTGGCGTTAAGCCGCGTCTTCGCAATTCAGGAGCGCTACCGGCTGGAGGCGCGCTTCGAAGCGTTCAACGCCATTAACCACGCCAACTTCAACGGCCCAAACACCAACATCGCATCGTCGACATTCGGGACGATAACCGGCACAGCCGATCCGCGAATTCTGCAATTCGCGCTGAAGCTGCATTTTTAGAGCGCCAGGTTTTCGCGCCGCGGGAAGTTTGTCTTTCGGGCGGCAACCGCTCCCTGACGTGCCCAGAGGGCGCCCAGGCTCGGAAGGCCCGCACCGATCAACCGCCGTGCGCAATCAACGACTCGCCGCGAGCCGCTTCACGCGCTCGAAAACGTCCCGCAGCATTTTCCCGGTCAGCTTTCCGGT
>JBDTAT010000412.1:0-4271 GCA_039924505.1 Bryobacteraceae bacterium | reverse complement strand
GACGAACTCTTTGGGCGCGAGAAACACCGGAGTCGGGTTCGCTACGGGATAATTGCCGTTTTCAAGTGGCCGTTGTGGCTCATCAGGTGGCGCATCACTTCCTGCAGATTCGCCAGCGGCTCCACGCGATTGACGAAATCGCCGGAGGTGATATCGCCGCGCGTCACCACTTCCAGCGCCCGTTGGATGTGGCCCGGAGTATGGTGGAAGCTCGCCTTGCAGGTGATCTCGGAATAATGCAGCAGCGCCGTGTCCAGCTCAATGCGGCTATCGCTCGGGCATCCGCCGAAGAAATTCACCGTGCCGCCGCGGCGCAGCATCCGGACCGCCATCTCCCACGCCTCCGGCTTCCCGACCGCTTCAATCGCAATATCCACGCCCCGTCCGCCGGTAAACTCGCGAATAGCGGCAATCGGGTTTACACCGTCGCCGTTGGTCAGCAACTCGTCCGCGCCCATGTGCGCGGCGCGTTCAAGCTGCAGTTGGCGGCGGCCGATGGCAATCACGCGGGCGCCATAAACTTTCGCCAGCCGCACGAACATCAGGCCGATCGGACCCAGGCCGATCACGCTCACCGTGTCGCCCGGCTGAAGCGACGTCTCTTCCAAACCGCGCAGCACGCAGGCCAACGGTTCAATCAGCGCCGCGTCCTGATAGCTGACGTGCGCCGGAATCACATACAGGTTTTTCTGGACGATGCGCGAAGGGATGCGGATGTATTCGGCGTAAGCGCCGTTATTGAAAAGCAGATCGTCGCACAGATTTTCCAGATGCTTGCGGCAGAAATAACAGTGGCCGCAAGGCGCGGAATTGGCCGCCACCACGCGCTGTCCCACGTGAAACCCGCGCACATCCTCGCCCACCGCCACAATGTCGCCGGCCAGCTCATGCCCGAATAACGCCGGCGGCTGAATCATGCGCGCATGATAGCCGCGCCGGTACACCTTCACGTCGGTGCCACAGGTCAGCGCGGTCCGCACGCGAACCAGTACGTCGCCACGGTCGATCCTGGGGACGGCTACTTCTTCTACCTGCAGATCCTCCCTGCCGTAGAGAACAGCCGCCATCATGTGTGTTTTCACTCTGAGCACCTCTCCGGATACTCGCGCACAATGGCGCGCGATGGTAGCGCGCTTCCCGTGGCTACCGCAAGCTCCGCCGCGCCATTCACGCTCTGTGGCTCTATAATGATTTTCAAGGATTGCTCTCCCGGATGCAAGGCGAGTTCAATACCGTCCCGAATCCGGTCGAGTGGTACGCGATGCGAAATCAATTCCTCCACCGGAAGATCCCCGCTAAACACCAGGTCCGCGGACTCCTTCTGTAAGTCTACCGAAGCGCTGTAGGAACCGCACAGCGTCCGCTCCCCCATACAGATGTCGGCGCCGGAAACTTCGATGCGCTCTTTCTGGGAAGTTTGCGCGAATAGCAGGATGCGGCTGCCCGGCCGCGAACAGCGGACTGCCTGCTCCACCAGGCCAGGGCCCGACGCCGCCACAATCACCAGGTCGGCGCCGCGGTTCCGGGTCTCTTTTTGAATCGCCTCCTCAAACCCGGGCTGCCGCGGATCCCAGCACGATTCCGCCCCGAATTTCAAGGAAAGACCGCGGCGGCGGGCGATGGTGTCGGTCGTAATCGTCCGAGCGCCCGTGCGCCGCACCAGCATGGTGAACATCAGCCCGATCGGCCCCTGGCCCAGAATTGCCACCACCTCGTCCGGCCGCGGGTCCACCTGCACGACGGCTTTCAGGCAGGTATTCACCGGCTCGACAAAGCTGGCCCGCTCGAACGAAACGCCGGCCGGAATCTTCTCCACGCCCTGGCTGACAATCCAATCCATCACCCGCACATACTGCGAAAACCCGCCACCGGCCGGCTCATAGCCCGCCGTGACGCCGACTTTCTTGTAAGTGGGGCACTGCGCGTAGAGTTTCCTCTGGCAGTAAAAACAAGCCTTGCAGGGAACGTGATGGAAGACGATCACGCCATCGCCGGGAGCAAACGCCGTAACGCCCTCTCCCACCGCGGCCACTACCCCCGCCGTCTCATGGCCATAGATACGCGGCGGCGTCAGCAGGTTGTGCTCGATCTTCTTCAGGTCCGTGTGGCAGATGCCGCACGCCTCGACGCGGATCAGCAACTCACCCGCGCCAATTTGTGGCGTGGCGAGCGACTCTACCTCAACGCGGCGGTCCCCTCGATACACCGCGGCGCGCATGGCCCGCGGCGCGGCGATTCTAGAATCGGCAATCGGCAAGAAACTCTCCCAACGCCCGGGCGGCAGTTTGACAGCTTTTGTCGAGACGCAACAGTTCGGGAATCCGCTCGAACGGCTTGCGCAGCGCGGCCCGCACAATGCGGCTCCGGTCGAAGCGGCCTTCGGCGTCGCGCATGGCGTTAAAGTCGATTCCAAAACCTTCACCGGCTTCATCCGTTACGGCGCGAACGCAATAGAATGGTGTCCCCCACTCCTCGGCGCAGCCGGCCACTGCGGACGCCTCCATCTCCACCACCGTTCCTCCAGCGCTCCGCAGTTCTTGCTTTTCGGCCGCTGTTGCCGCCACCCGGTCGATGGACATCACTGCTCCGGTCGCGTGTCGGCGGGTGGTTTCGGGTATTCTGGCGGCAAACTCGCGCCCGGCGGGGTCCACCACCCGTGCGCCCACGACGACATCGCCCACGGCCAGCGCCGGGTCCAGCGCTCCGCAAAATCCCGTGCTGATCACTGCATCCATATCGTGTGTGCTCGCGCGCGCGGCGCCAATCGCTCGCGCCGCCAACCGCGGCCCCGGCCCATTCGCCACCAACACCCACTGCCTTCCGTCCCTGGCGCCGGACCGCGCGAAATCAATCGCCCAGTCCAGCTTCTTCACGTTCTCCAGAAATCCGCCGACACCGCTGAATTCCCGCGCCTCGGCTGCCACCAGCACCCATGTGCTCATGGCCGCCTACGATACATACCCATGGCCGCGGAACCATTCCACCGCCTTCCGCAGCGCCTCATCCACCGGCCCCGGTGAAAAACCCAGTTCGCGGGCCGCCTTCGCATGCGAAACCCACATCTTTTTCCGCGCCATCCGGACGGCATCGAGCGGCGCCCGCGGCTCCGATCCCGTCAATTCCGCCCAGCCTGTTGAAACCACTCCCGCCACATAAGCCGCCGGATATGGAATCCGGAGCCGCGGAGCGCGAATCCCGCTGATCTTCTCCAACCGTCCGAAAATCTGCTCCAGGGTCAGATTCTGGCAGCCCAGAATGTGACGCTCCCCCGGCGCGCCGCGCTCCCATGCCAGCAGGTGGCCCTCGGCCACGTCTTCCACGTCCACCAAGTTTAATCCCGTGTCCAGGAACGCCGGCATTCCGCCCCGCAAAAAATCCAAAACCATCTTTCCCGTCGGCGTCGGCTTCCAATCGCGATCGCCAACCGGCGCCGTCGGATTCACGATGACCACTGGAAATCCCGACTGCGCGAACTCCAACGCCACCTGCTCCGCCATAAACTTCGAGCGCTTATATGCGCCCTTCATATCCTCAAGAGCGGCCGGCGCCGTTTCGTCGCCGATCCCCGTCTCTGGAATCCCGATGCACCCAACGGTACTCGTGTAGACGAACCGTTCCACTCCGGCGTTCCGCGCGGACGACAACAGATTCCGCGTGCCTTCCACATTCGAGCGGTACATCTGGTCTGCGTCCTTTACCCACAACCGGTAATCGGCGGCCACATGAAATACCGATCCGCAACCCGCCACGGCCCGTTCCAGCGACTCCGCGTCGCGCAAGTCGCCCGCCGCCGTTTCCACTTCCAAATCCTGCACCCGGCTCGGATCGCGCGCCAGAACGCGAACGCGATGGCCGCGCGCCACCAGCCTCCGGGCTACGTGCCAGCCCACAAAACCGGTCGCCCCTGTTACCAGCGTCGGTTTCAATCGTCGAGGCCGGTTACCGCAACATCCAGGTCAAAAACTTGAAGCCGTCGGTGAACTTCGAATTGACAAACGTCGCCGCCGACGCCTCGTAGCCCACATGCACCATGCAGTGGTCGCAGCGCGGGTCGTTACCCTCGCCGTAATTCTCCCACTGGGTCTGGGTCATCAGGTCCTCGAATTTTTCGTAGTGGGCGTCGGTGATCAGATAGCACGGGCCTTTCCAGCCCTTGACGTTGTAGGTCGGGTTTCCCCACGCCGTGCAGGGCAGGTTGCGCTCGCCCATCAGAAATTCGGAATAGACGGGCGTGTTCGTGATCGGATAGCGGCGGCTCAACCGCTGGATAT
>JBDTAT010000411.1:0-2921 GCA_039924505.1 Bryobacteraceae bacterium | reverse complement strand
GTCGTGTACATCCTGTGGCGGAGCATTCAACTCGTAGCGCAGTCCGTATGTGAACGTCAGCCGGTTAGTCGCTCTCCAGGTGTCCTGCGCGAACGTGCTGAGACTCCAGAATCGCATTCCGAACTCGCTGGTCAATATATTCCGCGTCACCGTAGACGGAGCCCCCAATGCGAAATCGGACAGTGACGTCAGCGCGGTGCTTGCTCCCGCTTGTCGCGTGAACTGGCCGTTGAACGTGTAAGCGCCGCGCGTGGGGAACGCCGAGAAGCCATTAAACCGGTCGCGCACAAATTCCGCGCCAAACTTGAAGGTATGGTTGCCGCGCACCAGCGTCACGTTGTCCTCATACTGGAACAGCGTCATCTGGCTCGATTCGGGAAACGTCGAGCTATCCCCAATCACCTGAAAGCCGCTGATCGTCATGGCGGGTAACCCGCCCGCATGGTTATTGACGTTGATCCCGGGGATCCCCAGCGCGGCCGCCGTGTTGAATGCGTTGCCGATGGGGTTGATGTATTCGTTCCAGCGCACCACTCCGGCCCGCGCTTCGTTGATTGTTGTCGCGCTCAACACCTTCGTGTAATCCACCGTCAGCGACTGATTGCGCAGCGGTATTGTAACCGCCGGAGAATTGGTATCGGCCGAAAGATACGGGCTGATGGGAATCCCCGCATTCGCCGGCGCGGGCAGCGCGCCCGGCGTCACCTGGCTGGTGTTGTCGAAACTATACTTGCCGAAGATCCGGTCCGACGCGCCGATGTTCTGGTCGATGCGCGCGTCGAACTGATTGGTCTGTTGGGTAAGCGACGGATTGTAGGTGAAGTTGCGCGTCGCCCCCGCCGTGGTTGGCATCGGCAGCAACGCCGCCACGCGCAGCGCCGCTGGGTCCAGCCGGGACACCGGAATCATATTGCCGGCGAACGGCAGGCGCGCCGTCCCGCCATTCGGAGCAATAGCGGTGGGGTCGTAAATCGTCGTTCCCAGGCCACTGAAGTTGCCGCTTAAGATCATGCCGCGCTCGGCCAGAGTGGGAATCGTCGACGTAATCGTCTCCGGCTGGGACAGCCGGATGCCTTGATAATCGGCGAAGAAGAACGTCTTATCCTTGCGGATGGGTCCGCCCACCGTGCCGCCAAACTCATTGCGCCGGAACGCCGGCTTCGGCGCGCCAACCAAATTATTGAAGAACGTATTTGCGTCCATCTTGTCGTTGCGCAAAAATTCATACGCCGTGCCATGCACCTGGTTTGCGCCGGACTTGGTCAGCACCACCGTCACCGCGCCGGCCGCTGCGCCATACTCCGCCGAGTAGTTCGACGTCAGCACGCGGAACTCCTGAATCGAATCGATGGTCGGCACCATGATCAGCGTGCTCAGCCACAAATTGCGATTCACCATGCCATCGATGAGGTAGCTATTGTCTTGCGCCGACGAGCCGTTCACGCTGTAGTTCGTGCTCCCGCGCAGTGAGTACGGCCCGGACGCCAGATTCGTGCTCGATCCGGTGTGCGCGCCCGGCGTTAACAACACCAGCGAAGTGAAGGTGCGCCCGTTCAGCGGCATATCGATAATCCGCCGGTTGTCGATCAATTGCGATACATCGGCGTTCTGCGCTTCCAGCAGCGGCGCGCTCGCCGTCACCTCGACGGCCTGCTTCACGTCGCCCACGGTCAGCTTCAGGTTCACGGTTGCGGTGTCGGCCGCCGACAGTTCGATGCCCTCGCGAATCAGCTTGCTGAAACCGGTTTTCTCCGCCGATATCGTATACGTTCCCGCCGGAATCGTAGGCGCGACGTACTGTCCATTCGCATTTGTCGTAACCGCGCGCGTAAAGCCGGTGCCGGTGTTCGTCAACGTTACCGCGACTCCGGCGACGGCGGCGCCAGAGGCATCCGTCGCGGTTCCGGCAATCGTGCCGCTCAACGCCTGCGCGGCGGCTGGGTTACATTGACCTAACAAAAACAACGCTGCGAAGCCCAGGCGCACCATCAGGCCGCCGGCTCGCGTAAAATAACGGTGATCGAACATTCAGCCTCTCGAACAAGAATTATGACTAGCTTGCGAACGATCATATCACTCCCCGTGCGGTGTCTTCCATTTCTGATTGCACTCGCGGCGCTCACGGCCGCGCCCGCCTACACACCCACGCGCGCTGAGCTCGCTCAAATGCGCGGCAAGCTCGCGGATCTTGACCACACACTGAGCCAATTGCGCGTGCGCCGCGCCGACGATGCGCTGGTGGCCGACGTCGAAATCTACCGGAAGGCGGCGGCGTACATTCTCCGTTTTCCGAGCGAGTTCTACACGGCCGCCTACGCCAAAAACACGCTCGCCGCACTGGATACCGGTCTCGTCCGCGGCAAAGAGCTGCTTGCCGGCGCTCCCTCCTGGCCCGCGCGCAAAGGACGCTTGGCGCGCGCATACCGTTCGCGCGTCGATGGCAGCGTGCAGCCTTACGGCATGGCGATTCCGGACTCCTACGACGCTGCGCCTCCCACGCGTCTCGACGTCGTCCTTCACGGGCGCGGAAACACGCTGAACGAAGTCAGCTTTCTCGCCGCGCACGACTCATCAAAGCTCATTCCACGCGAACAAAATTATCTGCAACTGGATGTCTTCGGCCGCGGCAACAATGCCTACCGCTGGTCCGGGGAAACCGAT
Organism: Bryobacteraceae bacterium; assembly: GCA_039924505.1. Lineage (GTDB taxonomy): Bacteria > Acidobacteriota > Terriglobia > Bryobacterales > Bryobacteraceae > JBDTAT01. The sequence goes on along the minus strand of JBDTAT010000411.1, from coordinate 260 downwards.
GTCTTCGAAGCCATCGACTCCGTGCGCCGGCGCTACAAGATCGATCCGGACCGCATTGTGTTGCGCGGCTTCTCCATGGGGGGCGCCGGCGCGTGGCACATCGGTTTGCACTACCCCGCCGACTGGGCCGCATTTGAAGCCGGCGCAGGATTCACCGAAACCAAACACTATGCGCACCGCGAAAACCTCCCGCCTTATCAAGACGCGACGCTCCACATTTACGATGCTGTCGATTACGCCCTGAACGCCTTCGACGTGCC
>JBDTAT010000410.1:0-6760 GCA_039924505.1 Bryobacteraceae bacterium | reverse complement strand
TTATGCGGCTGCGCGATGGTGCGACCTGGCAACAAGCCGATGCTGAGATCAATCGCGCGTTCGCCCGGAGCGTCCATGTCCAACGTGTTGTGAAGAGCAATCCTGGCACTCAGGTGACCTATTACTCCGTGCCGTTGCAAGAAGGCGAAACGAAAACGCTTCGGCCTCAGGTGCTGGCGCTGATGCTGGCGGCGGGATTTATTCTGCTGATTGCATGTGCGAACCTCGCCGGCCTGACCCTGGTGCGTATGTTGCGCCGCACAGGTGAGATAGCCACTCGACTGGCGCTGGGCGCCTCACGCTGGCAGATTCAGAGACAGCTTTGGATCGAGAACCTGCTGCTCGCTCTTGTCGGGGGGGCCGCAGCCATAGGAGCGGGCTTCCTCGCACTGCGCGGGCTGTTGCTGCTTCTGCCTGAACATTTTCTGCCTGTTGCAAACGTGCCTCTCGACAGCCGCGTCTTGGGCTTCACGCTGTCTCTCTCTTTGCTGACCAGTGTATTGTTCGGCATGTTGCCTGCGCTTACCACCAGGAAAATCGATTTGCGGTCCTCTATTGGCAGCCGTGCCGTAATCGGCGCCGGCAGCATTCGCCTCCGGCAAGGATTGATTGCTGGAGAGGTTGCCCTGACGGTCGTGCTGCTGGCTGCCGCTGGGCTGCTTATCCGTACTCTCATCCACCTTGAGACCATGCCTCCGGGTTTCAACCCAACCGGAGTGATCACCGCTAAGGCGTCTCTGGATGATGTCCGATACCACGACCCGGCAGCGTTTCGAAAGCTGCTCAATGAGAGCCTCGCCACGATGCGGGAAATCCCCGGCGTGCAGAATGCCGCCGTCGGATTGACCCTGCCGTATGAGCGCGCCCTGCTCGATGCAGTCACCCTCCGCGACGGCAAGGAGGCAGGACGGGAGATTACGACAAACGAGGTGTATGTCACGCCTGGCTATTTCGATACCTTGCAGATTCCGGTGCTTGCGGGCCGGGCGTTCACCGATGCAGACGGTCCGAATGCGCAGCCTGCTGTTGTCGTCAACCAGACATTCGCACGCAAGTTCTTTCATGGCTCGAATGCCGTGGGACGACACCTCGACAAGGATATGTTGATCGTAGGAATCGTGGCGGACACTGTGCTGTCCTCCGCCGGCGGATTGAACCCGGACCCGGCGCCGCTAACGAGGGAGGAGACAATCTACATCCCCGCTGCAATCGTCGGTGGCAGATATCTCTCCGTGATGCATGTCTGGTTTCAGCCAAGCTGGATTGTTCGCACCGCCGGCCCGGTGCAAGGTTTGGCGGCCCGGATGCAACGTGCCCTGGCAAGCGCCGATCCGAACCTGCCTTTTTCCGGCTTTTACTCTATGAAGGATCTTATGGCTGCAACGCTCGCGACGCAAAGGATCGAGGTCGCGCTGCTGACTGCCATGGCATTGCTCGCGGTATTGCTGAGCGCAGTTGGTATTTTCGCGCTGGTGGCGAACATCGTAGCGCAGAGAACGCGCGAGATCGGCATCCGCATGGCGCTGGGCTCAACGATTCGAAAGGCGATGATCCATATCGGCAAGTCGGGAGTGGGTGCCGCGGCTCTGGGATTGATCCTGGGACTGATCCTCTGCGCCGGCGCGCTTCGCGCCATGCGTAGCGTTCTCTATGGCGTAGGAGTGTATGATCTACCGACTATCCTGGTGGTGACGCTGGCGCTTGCCGCTGTCACGCTGCTCGCAACAGCAGTGCCCGCTCTGAGAATTGCAAGGATTGACCCGGCCACAACACTGCGCGAAGAATAGAGGCCGCAAGCCAAGGATGCATCCAGCAAGGATATGCCGCATCGTCAAGCCCGGCGGCCGGATCGTCATTATCGGCAAAAACATCGAACGCGAGCAACGGGCGCGCCTGCTAGCCCGCCACTGCCGCCGCGTCTCCACCCGCTATAATTTCGTATTGGGAAGCGCAACGGGTGCGGCGCGCACCATCGTCCGGGACAGTAACGGTTTCGCGCCGCACTCCGTTTTGCGCGAGTTTCTGGGAAGACGTCACCCCGGACGGCCTGTTTCTGGCCTGGACCGCGGAGAAGTAACACACAGCGAAGCGATGGAAGATCTATCGTTCGACGAATTCACGAATTTCATTCGAGAATGGCGCAAAATTCCGCGGTGCCGGTCGATAACACCCACCACGCGGCTGGAAGCGGACCTTGGAATCTCGGGCGGCGACGGGATCGATGTTTTGATTGCAACCGAGGCGCGATTCGACATCAGCCTCTCGTCCAATGAACATGGCTTTCGCGAGACGTTCAACCTCCGCCCCCACGAGTTCCTTTTCCATTCCGAAGGCCTTGGAGTGGACCTCGCGGCGATAAAGACGTTCTTCGGAGGTCCCCGATCGAACGTGATCGACTTAACCGCCGGCGGCCTTCACCGCGCCATCCAGAAAGCGCTGAAACACAAGACCGGAAGTTCGTAGTTGCACGTCGGCTGGGATTCAAAGCGTCCGGGTAGTACACGTCAGACAGGTACCTCAACTTCGATTTCACGGAGGGTCGACGTAGGGGAGCGCTCGGTGTGCAGGTGTTCCCAATAAACCCGGATGGCTTCCGCGGCGCGGGCGGCCAGTTCTTCCACGGATCGGTCCGTCAGCAGAATAACGGGTAGCTCCGGCACATAAGCGCTGTACCCACTCGGATCGCCTCCAATCACGAGCGAGTACTTGCGGGTGGTCATTTATCGGTATCCTCTACTCCAGTTTGCCTCAGAATCGCGCGATACGTGCCTGTACGGACATCGTCTCCAAGTTTGCCGGACACGACGGCAATGCGGCCGTCGTCGCTCCGGAAGACCCGATGATCGCCGGATGTCCTCACGTGACGCCAACCAGCCTTCTCGAGGGTCTTGATCGCTTCGCGAACTTTGACCGGTCATGCCCTGGTGTACGAGAAAAGGCTCTCGATCTCCTAACGGCTGACTCTTACAAGCGGCTGGGACCTCGACGGAGCACCCCGGTCCGTCCCCGATCCCAGCTCCCACGCGCGGGAGCTGGAAATGATCAGCCGTTCACGACATCCTTGAATTCCGCAAGGACCGCACGAATCCGCTCCTGATGATGTGCCGCCGGTACTTTGTGCGGAGACGAAATAAAGGCGGAACAAACACCCAATACCTCCAGTGCGTATTTGACGGCAGCGTAGGGTGTTGCAACATCTTTATACAGTGCGTCGCAGAATGTCACGAGCTTCAGATGCATGGCGGAGACTTCGTCCCACTTGTGCGTGCGCGCAGCCTGGAGCATTCGGGTGCACCAGGCAGGGCAAACATTCCCGGGACCGCCCATAACAAAATGGGACATTCCAATCAGTAGCGCTGGGCCATACAAGTATTCATCGCCACTCATAACCGCAAACCGTCCGGGCACATGGATGGATTGAAACTGCCGTTGTATTTCCTGCCAGGGCGCATATGATTTGACGCCTAAAATACCGGGCGTTGAGCTCAATCGGGCGAGCGTTTCGAAGCTGGGCCGGACGCTGACTTCCGCGTTGTCATAGATGACCAACGGCATTCCGGCCGCAGTCAGGGCACGAAAGTACTCGTAGATCGACTCTTGAGGTATCGCGTAGCTGTAGGGCGGAGTTGAAAGTATCAAGTTGGCTCCGGCCGAGCGCGCCACCTCAACCATCTCCAATGCGCGTGGCAAGCTCTGTTCGCTGACACCAACGATCACCGGCAGCCTCCCACGAATGAAGTGGCAGGTTTGACGGACCAGCTTCGCCCGGACGGTATCCGTAAGAAGGGGGCCTTCGCCGTTCCAACCTAAAAGAAAGATAGATGCGGCGCCTCCCTCGATTACGCGTTCAATCAACCGCTCCAGACCGGCTGGGTCCAAGTCCCCCGTGGCCGTCAAAGGCGTGTTGATCGCCGGCGTTACGCCCTCAAGACGGGCGAGGAGCGGCGATATATCTTCACAATCACTTGCTGAAATAGGCATAGTGAGCATATCCTTTCCGATGGTTCTTTACAGGCGCTCGACAGCTTCTCGCATGAGCGCCTTCAAATGCCACGGAGTGTGCGATCGCGAATCTTTCTGGGAATGACGGCTCACGAGGCAGCGGGCACACCCGCTGTCACAGCGGCGCCGGCTGAGCCGCGCCACAGAAGCTCGCGCGCCTCCAAAACATTACGCCACCCGCGGCCGGCAGTCCGGCGAGACGTCCGACGGCTTCACGCGTGGCCGTTCTCGACGAATTGGCATGAGTATGCGCATCCGAAGTCGCGGATTTTTATACCTCTTGCCGCGCTACTTTTGGCCACTTCTGTAGCGGCGCACGGCTTCAAGCGTGGACTCTTGAGAACTTCCCTGTTTGCCTGGCCGGAGTTTGTACGCAAAGAACGCCGCGAACTGCTGTTTGGTGTCGGCGATCTGCGCGTGGATCCAATAGCGGGCAATTTCCACCTTGCGCCCGCGTATTGCCCGGACCAGCTCTGCATGCTGCCGCCAAATTCGAGGCCAGGAAAGGTTAGTGAATTCGAAAACGGTCTTCGTCCCGCCCGCGGCCTCAAGCCGCATACTTCGGAACACCCTCTCCAATAGCCGCTGATCCCGCATAAATTTCGTCAGCACGCGGTTGTTCGCAGCTTCGACCAGCGTTTCATGAAATAGTTGATCGAGATAGGTCCACCGCTCCAGTTGCCCGGATTTGAATTGGAAGGTGCGATCGGCCCGCATGACTTCCAGCCATTCCGTGCATACCGACTGGAGAATCTCAATCTGGTCAACGGTAATGCGCTGAATAGCTTCCGTGACCGCATGTAATTCCAGGACTTCACGGATGGACAACAGTTCTTCCATCTCGCGGGCGTCCGGCATGTGAACGTACGCGCCCACACCTTGAATGTGTTCGACCAGGCCTTCGCTGATGAGCCGGTTCAGAGCCTCTCGCACAGGTGTGTAGCTGATCCCGATCTCCTTGGCGAGTTCCCGGTTGCTAAGTCGCATTCCTGGCCGGAATTCGCCTTCAACAAGCTTGCGGCGGAGATGTTCATACGCATTCCCGATACATTTTTTGCTCATAATAAGTTCTGTGGTGGCTTGCTCTCCGGCTTAAAAGCGCAAAGGGTGCGGCGCGCACCGCCAATTGGAACCGGAACAATTTCGCGCCGCACTCCGTTTTGCGCCAGTTCCTTAAAAGTGAAGCTTCAATGCTAACTGCAATATGCGCGGGTCGGCCGCGCTTACAATCTGACCAAAATTCGACGCCGTCATGGTATTTGTTGGCACGGCAAAGTTCACATGATTAGTGACGTTAAACGCCTCAAAGCGAACTTCAAGCTTCGAGGCCTCGCCCAGAGGCAGGCGGAAGGAGCGGCTGATTGCCATGTCAATATTAAACAATCCCGGGCCGGTCAAGGAGTTACGGCCCGCATTGCCATACATGCCCAAAGGGGCGGCGAATGCCGCCGGGTTTAGCCACTTCGTAACATTGCCGCTGGCGCCGTATGAGTTAGGAAGCACCACATTAGGTCGGTCTTCGAGGACAGCCGTCAGCGAATTATCGCGTCCGGTGTAGACGGTGAATGGTGCACCGCTTGTAACGTTGATGATCGGCGAAAGCTGCCAGTTGCTCAAGAGGCGCTGCCGCCACGGCTGGCTGAACGCGGGACTGCTGACAACGAAGGACGTGTTGAAAATGTGGCGAAAGTCGGACTCGCAGTTTCCGCGGTCGCCCCGGACGTTGTTGGGGTCTTGAACCTGCGATCCGTACATATCTCCCACATTACCGCCGTCGTCGATGCAGTGTGAATAGGTATAGTTCGTAAGAATCTGGAAGTTGCGGCTGAACCGGTGCTTCACTGAAAGCAATAACGCGTTGTACTCGCCATTGCCGCCGTCGTACGTATTGGGCATGCTGGCATAATATGCCCCGCTTACCGGATTTATCAAAGAGAGAACTCGCCGCTGGTTCGTGTTGGCAAGCGTTGAGCACGGTTGGGCGCCGCAGCTTCCTGGCATGTAGACGGCGGGATTCTGGTCTATTCCGATCCACAAATGGGTAGTCTTATTCCCCAGATAGGTGGCGGAAAGAAGCCAGTCGCTTCCGAGCTGTTTCTGATAGCTAATGTTCCACTGCTGCACGTACGGCAGGTGAGCGTCTAGCAGGGAATTCTGATAGATGGAACCCTGTACGAACGGCGCCGTTCGCGAGGGCTTGGAGGGGATCGGAAAGGGATTGCCGCCTGGATACCCAGCCCACGGATCGTTCAGCTTGCCGGCCGGGTGAGGGACGGTGATCTCGGCGCCCCATGGCGGATTGTCGGACCAGTTGGTGTACCAGTACGTCGGTGGCGAGTCGTAGATGATACTGTAGGATGCTCGAACGCTCTGGTCGCCTTTCCCCGTGGGATCCCACGCTATGCCGACGCGCGGCTCCAGATCGAGGTACCGGTCATTCGCATAGCGGTAAGGTATCCCAGGGTCCGAGTTGAATAGCAGGCCAGGCGGCGCGTTGTCATACCGGTTGGTTTTTATGCCCGCGGCAAAAGCGGCCTGAGAGAAGTAATTCCCCCGGCCGCGATCGTCGATCGTGGGTAAATACGGCCCCCAGCGAAGCCCGGCGGTTACTGTAAGCCGGGAATTGACGCGGATGTCGTCTTGTCCGTATAGGCTCAAGACGCTTTGCCGGAAAGCCCCCAATTCGGGTCCGCTTTGAGTGAGGGAGCCGATGTCGCCAAGCAGAAAATCCAGCATGGGGCTGCCCGTCTGGGAGCCG
>JBDTAT010000409.1:0-2532 GCA_039924505.1 Bryobacteraceae bacterium | reverse complement strand
CCGGCGATCAGCCCCGGCGCAGCGCCGGCATATAGGATTTCCGAATCAATTCCGCCAATCTGAACCGAAACAGGCAGCACGGGACGGGGCGGTACGCCCGCAGTAACCTGGCCATCGACGCCCAGCGGGTCCGTCGCTCCCGCACCAGTCGCGTAGATTACGACGACCGAACCCCGGTCCGCTGGGTTCAGCGGAGAATTGACGCTGCTATCCTGGTTGAGGGTCGCCCCGGGACCGACGCCGCTCGCATCGCGCGTGAAGATTGCAGGCGCGGCAGCCGACACCGGAATCGGGAACCCCGCAATTACCTGGCCACCGTTGGTAACCAATATCTGTGTAACGTCTTGTCCCGAAATTCCAAACGGAACAATTGCGTTGATCTGATTCGGCCCAGCATAGAGCAAGGGAGCTGGGCTTCCATCGAAAAGCACGCGGGTACCACCCAACGCCATGCTGGTCGCGGACGTTGCGGGCTGAAGCTCACCCGCCGGACCTATTCCGGACCCAATCAATGTCACGATTTCTCCAGGAGCCACCGGCCCTGAATCCAGGCTGGCTGCGTTCAAAACGCCACTCGGCTGAAGCTTCGAACCCATCGGCCCCTCGACGCTTAGCGAACCGTTTGTGCCCATCATCGGTGTCAATGTGCCGTTCGGATCTGCGCCGCTGAGGTTTGTAAGGCTCAGAGCATGAACGCCACTCGCGGCGGTTGAGCTCACTATGATGAAAAGGTTAATGAGGGTACCGGCCGGAACCGGCTTCTGATTCAGCCCAGCCACTATAAACCGCCTCTGGTTCGGAGTCAAGTCACTGTAATATAAGCTCTTGCCGGAAACTCTCGCAGCGTCGCCGACGGTCGCAACCAGGCTCATAGCCGAACTATCATATTGCAGGTCGAACTGCAGAACGCTAACCGGGCCGGAGCCGGGCGCAAAATTCGCTGAGACGACAAGACTGCTTCCGACACCGGCAGACTCCACGGGCAGCGAGAGCTGTTGCGCAGCCGCAAATGGGACAAAAACCAGAACGACGATGTGAGCAAGAAAGCTGCTCACTGCATGAGAAGTTTGCACTTTTTGACAGACTATCACAGAAAGAAGATTCTGAGCCGGCATGCTTGAGATTTGTTTTTTGCACATGCGATCCATACCTGCTCGCTCTATGCTTTAGAAAACACTATGGATATTTTTGATGCGAACTAGCCTCAGCGCTCGACTGGCGCTGTCGGCGCGTGGCATTGCATTAGGTCGCGAGCCTTATGCCGCGCTATTGGAGTTAGTGTTGGAGTGATTTTGAACTTTAGAGACGGTCAGATCTGGCATTTAGATTGCTTGATTTTTCGCGATGCCTGAGCTTTCCCGTCCGTCTAAGGCAATGCTCAACTGTCGATTGTAAGATTTACTTCTTGCCGTGCGTAAAACCTACCGTGGCTGAGGAATGTTTCGATCTGGCGAGAATTTGTGGATCTAATTAGATGGTGGGATCAGCTATGTTGCTTCCAATAGTCGTGGCGGACGATGTGCCGGATCGGCGGCGGCGTCCTCGCCTAAGGCTGGCGTATCCTCTGCGTCTGAGGCGTCCCGGAGAACGCTCTCGACTTGAGACGAAAACCGAAGACATCAGTTGTGAGGGTTTTTTATGTGCGACAGACCGCATCTTTTCTCCTGGCGAGATTCTTGAGTGTGAGCTCGTGATCGCTAGTGCAGAGATACGCCATCCGCTGGAGCACGACATGGTCTTGCGTTGCCAAGCCGAGGTCGTGCGGGTTGTTCCCCGAGCCGGCGGAAGCGCGTTTGATGTGGCTTGCCGGCTTGCGGATTACACCATTGGCCCGGAATTGGTCGAGCACGACCAGCCCGTAGAGTGTTCCACTTGAGTCTTTTGCCCGCCCCACGCCTGGTCGTCAACCGCTCCATTTGTTGCTCTGAAGACCGCCGCGCCCTGAAACCTTCCCCCGGGGTGCCACAGAACCGCCGATGCGGCGGGGATATTGAATAGCGGCGTTCACGCCTTCCGGTTGTGGGACGCCACCGCTCAAGTCGGCAATTTCCATAAAGGCGCCAAATTGTGAACGTCACCATACTGGGAACGGGATACGTCGGCTTGACGACCGGCGCGTGCCTCGCTTTTCTGGGCCACAAAGTCACGTGCGTGGATGTGATCGAGCAGAAAATCGCCATGCTCGAGCGCGGTGAAGCGCCGTTTCACGAGCCGCACCTTGCGGATCTGTTAGCCGAAGCGCGATGCAACTTGAAGTTCACCACGGACTACGCGCAGGCGATTCCCGGGGCGCAGGCGATCTTCATCGCAGTAGGCACTCCGCCCGGGCCGAACGGCGCGCCCGATCTGCATTACTTGGAAGCTGCCGCACGCGGCGTTGGCGAGCATCTCGGTCACGGATTCACGGTGGTCGTCAACAAGTCGACGGTCCCGATCGGAAGCGGAAACTGGGTCGGCTCGCTGGTGCGCGACGCCCTGGAGGGGCACAGCGGCCGGAAAGCCGAGGGAGTGTTCGCGGTGGCGTCGAACCCC
>JBDTAT010000408.1:0-4048 GCA_039924505.1 Bryobacteraceae bacterium | reverse complement strand
AGCGCTTGGAAAACTCCTGCTCAATCTGTTGTAACTCCGAAATGGCAACGGAGTAAATGGAGGCGACCCTGACGGTGCCCTCCACCTGTCCGTGGACACGCTCCAGCGCGGCGTCGAAGTCGTCCTTGCGGCGCAAAATGTCGCGGCACATGTCCAAATATAAGCGCCCGGACGGCGTGATATTCAGCGGACGCGTCGATCGGTCCAGCAACACCACGTGCAATTGCCGTTCCAACTCCTGCAAGTGCTGGCTGGCGGCCGACTGGCTGACGCCATTCAGTTCAGCGCCGCGGCTAACGCTTCTGTGCTGGGCAATGTCGCGAAACAGCTTAAGATGTTCGAAGCTCACGTACCCATACTAACATAAGCGGTCCCGATTGTAAACTCGTTTCAAATTTCGATTCCATAATCATAAGAGTGTGATATACTCAGGACAACACCCTAGCGAGTGGATAGGTGCCCAGGGCAAAGCGCCAAGCTGATATTCCGGTACGGTTTGTGAAGGTGTCGTTCTATCCTGCGCGGTTTACTAAATGAAATGAGGGTGTCCGGCGCGGTTTGCGGCTAGCAAGGCGAAAGAAACAAATGCATCCAGAAACTCCCCGTCATGGTCTTCCTGAGCAGCAAGGACTCTACGATCCCCGTCATGAGCATGATGCCTGCGGCGTAGGCTTCGTGGTGAACATTGACGGACACAAGTCCCACGACATCGTCACCAAGGGACTGCAGATTCTGATCAACCTGGCCCATCGCGGCGCTTGCGGGTGCGATCCGGCGACGGGCGATGGCGCGGGGATTCTGATCCAGATTCCGCACGGATTTTTTGCGCGCGAATGCGCGAAGCTCGGCTTCACTTTGCCGGATGCCGGAGAGTACGGCGCCGGCATGGTGTTTCTGCCGGTGGAACCGCAGCCGCGATTACAGTGCGAGGGAATACTGGAGCGGATCGCGGTGGAAGAAGGATTGGCGGTTCTCGGCTGGCGTGACATGCCCGTGGACCCGGACGCGATCGGCCGCGTGGCGCGCGGCTCGCAGCCCTATATCGAGCAGTTCTTCGTGCGCCGCGCGCCGGGCATGAGCCAGGACGAACTGGAGCGGCGCCTTTTCGTGGTGCGGAAACGCGCCGAGAGCGAAATCGCCAACTCCGACATCCGGGAGAAGAGCTTCTTTTACGTCCCGTCGCTATCCTCCCGCACCATCATTTATAAAGGACTGCTGCTGGCGGCGCAGATTGCCAACTTCTACGGTGAATTGTCGGACCCGGAAGTGGTGACCGCGCTGGCGCTGGTGCATCAGCGGTTTTCGACGAATACGTTTCCCACCTGGCCGCTGGCGCATCCCTACCGGTACCTGTGCCACAACGGCGAAATCAACACGGTGCGCGGCAACGTCAACTGGATGACGGCGCGCGAGTCGGTGCTGGCTTCGCCGTATTTCGACGACATTAAAAAGCTGTTCCCGTTGATTCAACCGGGCGGCAGCGATTCGGCTTCGCTCGATAATGCCGTCGAACTGCTGACGCTGTCGGGCCGCAGCCTGCCGCACGTGATGGCGATGTTGATTCCCGAAGCCTGGGACGCCGACACCACGATGCCGGCGGAGAAGAAAGCGTTCTACGAGTATCACGCTTCGCTGATGGAGCCGTGGGACGGGCCCGCCGCGGTGGCATTCACCGACGGGCGCGTGATCGGCGCAACGCTCGACCGCAATGGGCTGCGGCCGGCGCGCTATCTGGTGACGCAGGACAATTTATTGATTATGGCGTCGGAGACCGGCGTCCTCAGCGTACGGCCCGAGGATGTGAAGTCCAAGGGCCGCCTGCAGCCGGGCCGCATGTTGCTGGTGGATACCGACGAGGGCCGCATCATTCCCGACGAGGAGATCAAGCGGCGCCTGGCCGGCCGGCAGCCCTATGGCGAGTGGCTGAAGCACAATCAAATTACGCTGGATGCGCTGCCGGAGCCGTCGCGCGCCTACGGCAGCAACCTGGAAACCTTACTCTGCCGGCAGCGGGCGTTCGGCTACACGGATGAAGACCTGCGATTGTTGATGACGCCGATGGCGGTGGACGGGCTGGACCCGGTCGGCTCCATGGGCGTCGATACACCGCTCGCGTGTTTGTCGGACAAGCCGCAACCGCTGTTCAATTATTTCAAGCAGATGTTCGCCCAGGTCACCAATCCCGCGATCGATCCGATCCGGGAAGAACTGGTGATGTCGTTGACCAGTTCAATCGGCAAGGAACGCAACATTCTGGACGAAACGCCGCAGCACTGCCACATGCTGAAACTCCCGCATCCGATTTTGACGAATCGCGATCTGGAAAAACTGCGGCGTGTGAGTTGGGGCGAGTTGCTGCCCACCACACTGCCGATGCTGTTCCGCGTGGCGGGCGGCGAACAGGAACTGGAGCGGGCGCTGGACAATCTCTGCCGGAGCGCGACGCTGGCGATGGAATCCAACTACTCGCTGCTGATTCTTTCCGACCGCGGCGTGAACGCCGAATACGCGCCCATCCCGAGCCTGCTGGCGATGACTGCCGTCCATAATCATCTGGTCCGCGAAGGCACGCGGACGCAATGCGCGCTGATTATCGAATCGGGCGAGCCGCGCGAGGTAATGCACTACGCGCTGCTGATCGGCTACGGGGCCAGCGCCGTCAACCCGTACCTGGCGATTGAAACGCTGGAAGGCATGGCGGTGGACGGCCGGCTGCCGGCTACAGTGACGTTTGAATCCGCGCTGAAGAATTACAAAAAAGCCGTCAACAAAGGGCTGCTGAAGGTCTTCTCCAAGATGGGCATCTCGACGCTGCAAAGCTATCGCGGCGCGCAGGTGTTCGAGGCCATCGGCCTGAACAAATCGCTGGTGGAGAAATACTTCACCGGGACGTCTTCGCGCATTGAGGGCGTGGGCCTGGATGTGCTGGCGCGCGAAGCCAGGCTGAAGCACGATCTGGCGTTCCGGCCGGTCACCGGATCGGATACGGAACTCGACGTGGGTGGAAACTACCAATACCGTGTGCGCGGCGAGTATCACACGCTGAATCCGCTGACGGTGAGCAAGCTGCAGCACGCGGTGCGTCAGCCGGCGGCCCTGAAAAATCCGCAAGCCTACGGGACCTTCAAGGAATATACCGACCTGATTAACAATCAGACCAAGCATCTGTGTACGCTGCGCGGGTTGATGGATTTCAAGTGGGCGGCCAAGCCCGTTCCGCTCGATGAAGTGGAACCAGCGGCCGAAATCGTGAAGCGGTTTGCGACGGGCGCGATGTCATACGGTTCCATCAGCAAGGAAGCGCACGAGACCCTGGCGATTGCCATGAACCGCATCGGCGGGCGGTCGAATACGGGCGAGGGCGGGGAAGACGAGGAGCGGTTCAAGCCGGACGCCAACGGCGACTGGCGCCGCAGCTCGATCAAACAGGTGGCATCGGCGCGTTTCGGCGTGACCACGAACTATCTGGTGAACGCCGACGATCTGCAAATCAAGATCGCCCAAGGCGCGAAGCCCGGCGAGGGCGGCCAGTTGCCTGGCCACAAAGTGGATGAAACCATCGCGCGCGTGCGCCACGCGATCCCGGGCGTGCAGTTGATTTCACCGCCGCCGCATCACGATATCTACTCGATCGAGGATCTGGCGCAGTTGATTTACGATCTAAAGAACGTAAATCCGAAGGCGCGGATTTCGGTGAAGCTGGTGGCTGAGGTGGGCGTAGGCACGGTGGCGGCGGGGGTGGCGAAAGCGCATGCCGACGTGGTGCTGATCAGCGGACACGACGGCGGCACCGGCGCCTCGCCGCTAACGTCGATAAAACATGCCGGCGCGCCGTGGGAGTTGGGGCTGGCGGAAACCCAGCAGGTGCTGGTGTTGAACGATCTGCGCAGCCGCATCCGGGTGCAGACAGACGGCAAGCTGCAAACCGGCCGGGACGTCGCGATCGCGGCGCTGCTGGGCGCCGAAGAGTTCGGATTTTCCACCATGCCGCTGGTAGCGATGGGCTGCATCATGATGCACAAATGCCATCTGAACACCTGCCCGGTGG
>JBDTAT010000407.1:0-5112 GCA_039924505.1 Bryobacteraceae bacterium | reverse complement strand
CCACCCATGTGATGGCCGCCAGGAGGTATAAGAGGGACATGCCCCCGCCAAACCAATGCGCCATATGCGCAGCGACCAGAAACGTGGCCCCGGCGAGCCCGTAAAATCCCAGGATCGACGGCGCCGCGATTGGCTGCAGGTGAATTTGTGCCTGCGGGTAACTATCTTGGCTACTCTCTGGTGCCATATTCTCGCCTTTCTAATTTAATTATAACTCTGAATACGCGCACGGGCGCATCGAATTCCGAGCTTCAGGCGGCCGGCCTGGAGTCCTGCAGGAAATCTGTAAGTTACAAATTATAAATACCTTATGTCTGTGGGTGCCGTGCGGCGCAGAGGCGCGGGGGAGCGGCCGTCCGTCACGGCGGGAATTCACGCGAATATACGATTTTAATCGACGCTATTTTCGATTTTTCTCACCCGTTTTTGTGTTCCAAGTCAATCCCGTTGAGAGGGTACTGGAAATAACAGATCTTGTAGATACCGCTCCCTTACGGTCACGGCTCGGAATGTGCGGTCCGGGTCGGAATGCACGGTCCGGGTCGGTCGGTATGTGCGGTCCGGCTCGGAATGTGGGTCCGGCTCGGAATGTGCGGTCCGGGTCGGAATGGGCCGGCAAAGGAGTGTTTGCACGAAATGCCGGGGGGGTGCGTCACTATTAGTGTGAGACGGACGGCGGTGGGGGCGATTCTTGTGGCGATGCCGATGCTGGCGGCGGATGCGGACATCTCCCATCTTATCAATCAGATAGAGGTTCGGTACAATCGCGCGCGAACGCTCGAAGTGGGTTTTTCGGAGAGCTACGGCTTCCCCGGTCGCGCCCAACGGACCGAGACCGGCGAGTTATATCTGCGGAAGCCGGGGCGGATGCGGTGGCAGTACACCGAGCCGGCGGGAAAACTGTTCGTCTCCGACGGGAAGCTGATCTATTCCTACAGCCCGAATACCGGCCGGGCGGAGAAGACGAAACTGAAAGAGACCGAGGACATGCGGGCTCCGCTGGCGTTTCTACTGGGGCGCCTGGAGTTTCGCAAGGACTTCCGCTCGTTCGACGCGAAGCCGGACGGCGCGAACACGTTCATCACGGCGCAACCGAAATCCGACCGGTTCCCGTATAAACAAGTAGCGTTTCTGGTGACGCCGGAGGCCGAAATCCGGCGCCTGGTGGTAACGCTGCAGGATTCCTCCGTGCTGGAGTTCAACTTCGACGATGAGAAAGTGAATCCGGCGCTGAGCGGCAAACTGTTCGAGTTCACGCCGCCGCCCGGGGTGGAGACGGTGGACCTGACCGGGGAGCGGTGACGGGCCATGTCTGAGTTTGTGCTGAAGTACGCCGATTCGCGCGGGGAGATGCACCAGCAGGTGGCGGAGGCGGCCACCGAAAAAGAACTGCGGGAGCGGTACGCGCAGCAGGGCTTCCTGATCTACTCGATCAAGCCGCGCGGAGAAATCGCCGGGATTGCGACGGGATTTCACCGCGGATCGAAGAAACTGAATCTGGAAAAGTTTCTCATCTTCAATCAGCAGTTCGTGACGCTGGTGCGCGCCGGGCTTCCGATTTTGAAATCGCTCGACTTGCTGGCCGAGCGGTTGACGGACCCGAAGCTGGGAGTCCACGTGCAGGCGGTGCGGGACGAGGTGCGCAACGGCGCGATGTTGTCGGAGGCATTCTCGCAGCAGGGCGTGTTTCCGTCGATATACATCACGTCGGTGATGGCGGGAGAAAAAAGCGGCTCGCTGGGCGAGGTGCTGGACCGCTATATCACGTACCAGAAACTGGCGCTATCGGTGCGGAAAAAGCTGCTGCTGTCGCTGCTGTATCCGTCGGTGCTGATTTGCCTGGTGATCTGCCTGATCGTGTTTCTGATTACGTATGTGGTGCCGAATTTCGCGATGCTGTATGAAAGCATGCAGGCGCAGTTGCCGGCCATGACGCTGGTGCTGATCGCGGTGGGCACGACGGCGCGGAACTACATCCTGTTGGGATTCGCCGGCCTCGTGGCGGCGGTATTTGCATTGCGCTACTGGGGGAAGACTCCACGGGGCGCGGCGCGGATGGACGCAGTGAAGATGCGCACGCCGATACTGGGCGAAATTTGGGTGAAATACCAAGTGGCGCAATTCGCGCGCGTGCTGAGCACGTTGCTGGTGGGCGGCATTCCGCTGGTGCAGGCCTTGGAAACGGCGTCGGAATCGCTAGGCACCAGCCTGTTCCGCACCACGCTTGAGAAGGCCCGGAAACTGGTGCGCGAAGGCCAGGCGCTATCGACGTCGCTGCGCTCGACGAAGATCTTCCCGGGGCTGTCGATCGACATGATTGAGGTCGGCGAATCCACCGGAGCGTTGCCGGCGATGCTGAACAGCGTGGCGGAGTTTTACGAGGAAGATGTGTAGACGCGGATGACCGCGGCGCTTTCGCTGATCGAGCCGGCCATCATGATTTTCATGGGCGGATTCGTGGGCTTCGTGCTGGTGGCGCTGTATCTGCCGATCTTCTCGCTGGCCGACACGATTCACTAACTTAAGGACGCATACATGGCGACAACCGATAAAATCCGCTTGACGGACCCGGGGCAGGAAAGCGAGCAGTCGCGGACGGTGGCGGCGCGCTACCGGTGCGAGTTTGTGGACTTGCGCGAGGTGCGCATCGACCACGACCTGTTCCACTCGGTGCCCGTGGACCTGATGTTCCGCTATAATTTCGTGCCGCTGAAGACGCAGAACGGCACGATGGAAATTGCGCTGGCAGATCCGCGCAATTTGAACCTGATCGACGAGCTGTCGCTGCTGCTGCAAAAGAAGCTGAAGGTGAAAGTGGCGACGCTGTCGCAGATCTCCGATCTGCTGAAGAAGACGGAGCAATCGCAGCGCGTGCTGGAAGAGGTGACGGAGGGCTTCACGCTCGACGTGGTGGGCGAGGAAGAGAACTCCGACGAAACGCTGTCGATCGACAAGCTGACGGCGGCCGATAGCGACATTGCGCCGGTCATCAAACTGGTGGACACGACCATCTTCAACGCGCTGGAGCGGCGGGCGAGCGACATCCACATTGAGACGCGCGACCAGGAAGTGGCGATCAAGTACCGGATTGACGGCGTGCTGCACTACGCGATGCCGCCCATCGCCAAGGACTGGCACGCGACGATTATTTCGCGCATCAAAGTGATGAGCGAGCTGGACATTGCCGAGCGGCGTATTCCGCAGGACGGCCGTTTTCGAGTGCGCTATAAGGGGCGGCTGATCGATTTCCGCGTGTCCATTATGCCGACGATTCACGGCGAGGACGCGGTGCTCCGCGTGTTGGACAAAGAGTCGATGAGCGAGAAATTCGCCAAGCTGTCGCTCGAGGTAGTGGGCTTTTCCGACGACGATCTGGTGAAGTTCCGGCGGTATATCAAAGAGCCGTACGGCATGGTGCTGGTGACAGGGCCGACCGGATCGGGCAAAACGACCACGCTTTACGCGGCGCTGAGCGAGATAAAGAACGACGAAGACAAGATCATCACCATTGAAGATCCGGTGGAGTATCAGATCAAGGGCATCACGCAGATTCCAGTGAACGAGAAAAAGGGCTTGTCGTTCGCGCGCGGACTGCGGTCGATTTTGCGGCACGATCCGGACAAGATCATGGTGGGAGAAATCCGCGACCAGGAGACGGCGCAGATTGCAATCAACGCGGCATTGACGGGGCATCTGGTGTTCACAACGGTTCACGCGAATAACGTGCTCGACGTGCTGGGCCGGTTCCTGAACATGGGCGTGGAACCGTACAATTTTGTTTCGGCGCTGAATTGCATTCTGGCGCAGCGCCTCGTGCGTATCATCTGCCCGCACTGCAAGACGCGGGTGGAATATCCCGAAGAGTATCTGGTGGAGAGCGGCCTGGACCCGGCGAAGTGGCGCGAGGTCGAATATTTCGAGGGCAAAGGATGTTTCGAGTGCGGCGGAACGGGATTCCGCGGCCGGACGGCGATCCACGAATTGCTGGATTTGAGCGAGCGCATCCGGGAGATGATTCTGGACAAGCGGCCGGCGTCGGAGATCAAGCGTATAGCGCGCGAGGACGGGATGACGTTTCTGCGCGAATCGGCGCTGGACAAAGTGACGGCCGGAATCTCGACGTTGAAAGAGATCAACAAGGTTACCTTCATTGAGGCTTGAAAATATATTGAGGCTTGAAACTTGTCATTGCTGACGAATCTGTCGAGGCTGGTGAGCGATCCGCCGCCGTCGTGTCTGTTTGAGCTTTCCGAAGCCGGAATTGCCTACGCGGTTCGCGCCGATGGCCAGCCGGGCGATGTGAAGTTTCAGCCGCTCGCGCCCGGAGTGCTTTCGGTGTCGCCCTTGCACGATAACGTGCAGCAGCCCGAGATATTGGCGGCCGAGGTGGCGCAACTGATTCCCGCCAATGGATCGCGGCGGAAGCGGCGGGCGGCGTTAGTGTTGCCGGACTATGCGGCGCGCGTGGCGGTGCTCGATTTCGACGCGTTTCCCACCGATGCGGACGAGCAACTATCGCTGGTGCGATTCCGGGTGAAGAAAAGCGTGCCGTTCGATGTCGATTCGGCCGCGGTGAGCTATTACGTGCAGCCGGGCGGGACTCGAAAAAAGATCGACGTCGTGGTGGCGGTAATGGCGCTGGAGATTGTCGCGCGCTACGAGGCGCCATTCCGCGCGGCGAACTACAGTCCGGGATTCGTGACAACTTCGGCGCTGGCGGCGCTGAATCTGGTGCGGTCCACGGGAATCACGGTGCTGGCGAAGCTGGGGGGGCACGCGCTGTCGGTGATGGTGTTGGACGGAACCATGCTGCGCCTGGCGCGGTGCGTGGAGCTGGAGCAGGTGGCGAACGAAGAGATTCTGGCCGTGTTGTATCCAACGCTGGCCTACATAGAGGATGAGATGGAATCGCGCGCGGAGCGGCTGGCGCTGTGCGGCTTTGGACCCATGGGCGAGCAGATTGCGGCGGAATGGCAGGCGGAGTTGGGAGTGGCGGTGGAGCCAGTGCGGTCGAGGTTGGGAGCGGCGGGAGCGCATAACGCGGGTCTGCTGGGCTATCTGGAGACCGCGGCCTGATGCAGATTCCGATCAATATTGCGAGCGAGCCGTTCC
>JBDTAT010000406.1:0-2770 GCA_039924505.1 Bryobacteraceae bacterium | reverse complement strand
GGGCGTCGTGTCCCGGATTCCGTCGCGTCCCGCATTGCATCGATCGCTCTGCCACGTGTTGCCCCACGGCCATTCGCGCCCATCGGATCCGCGAGCCGCCTTCTCCCATTCGGCCTCGGTCGGAAGCCGGCCGCCCAGCCATTGGCAGTAGGCCTGGGCATCGAACCATGAGACCAGAACTACCGGATGCTCGTCCTTGCCCGGAGGGCAGGTGCGGGTCTCCACGTTCCAATTCATGTTCGACGACCATTCGTCGTCGCGGTGCGGCACGCGATGGGCGGTCGAATCCACGAATTCCTTGTACTCCCGGTTTGTCACCGGATAACGGCCAATCAGAAAGCCTTCGACCGCGACAACATGTTCAGGCGTCTCACTATCGAAGTTGACGTTTTCCGCTTTCGCCAGTTCCTGGGCGCGTGGCGTGGCAGTGCCCATGGAGAAAGGGCCGGCTGCGATTACGGCATATTCGCGCCCGCGGACACTTCGATACTCCGGCTGACGCCGCGATACCACTTGCGGCCGGGGCTCCGCCGGCGGCTTTTCAACCGGCGCTTTCCGCAACTTTTTCGGAAGATCGAATAAGAAGTAGTCGCCCCGCGGAGTTTCGGTATCGAGCGTCCACTCCTTATTTATTTCACTCCATTTCTGTATCCAGGCCTTTCCGGAACCTGCATCCAGGTCCAGGTGAACGAAGTTGAATGAGTTCACGTACCGCTGGTCGGCGCTGTTGCGCCGGTCGTAACTCGCCCCCGCCGGTATCTCGACACAATTCCCATCCGTGCCGTACCCAACGCGGATTTCGGGTTGGTGTACATGGCCGGACAGGACAAAATGGAAGGTCGAGAGAGCTTCCCGCTTTATGTCGTTCCTATCGAATTCGATCAGCCAATCGAACGGATGGTGCATGATGCAGATTCGAAGATCGGCATTCTTGACCGGCTTGATCGCGGCGCGCAACTGCGGTTCCCCCACTACGAGTCTGCGTTCGTCGAGCTCTGTGCCATCCCCGGACTGACGTCCGCACAGCAGCGCGGAATTTAGACTGGCAATCCCCACCTTGTGTCCGCGCACATCGAATTCGATGCTCGACGCCCACGCCGACTGGTGAGGCAAGTACTTTTTCAGCAGCTTGCTGTAGGATGCGAACGGGTCGAGAATCCGCGCGCGCTCCTCTTCCTCTACAAGCCACGGCAACATAGCTTCGCGGGATTTGATGGGCTGCTGAAGCGCGGCCGGGAGCAGCTTAAACCGGCTCCGTTCGATATCGTGGTTGCCCGGCGCAATAAACAAACGATTTGCCGGAACATCCGCAAGCTTCGAAACCGGTTCCAGGAATTCAGTCCAACCCGCCTCGAATTGCGATTCCGCACCCGAGTAGGCGAGGTCTCCGCTGAAGACTATGAAATCCAGCTTCGCCAGCTCGGGCGCAATCGACTCGCGCTTCTTTATCCTGTCGAGAAGCGCTTCCAATACGACGCTTCGGTCCCATTCTTTTCCGCGTTGATGCCAGTCCGAAAGGTGCAGCCACGAGATGCCCGACATATCGAGAATTATGACAAACTTTCCTTGCCGCGTCTCGCCGTTGCTCCGCCGCCGTCCAGTCCATCGACTTCCCCAAGTTTGCCATCGGACCGCGCCATTTCCCGCCACGTCCATGGCATACCCCGCTCTTGAGCCCGCGCGGCCAAAAGTCCGTGATTCGCATCTTATCTTCGACCATGAGGATACGCATGAATCCCAGTCCTCATGTTGCTACGGCGTGATCGGACTTGCGGAAAACGAGATTCTCAAAAGCGCAAAGGGTGCGGCGCGCACCGCCAAGCCAACCAGGAACAATTTCGCGCCGCACTCCGTTTTGCGCGTGTTCCTCAAAAGCGGGATGTTGTCTTTCGATCTCTGCAGCCGCTCCCTCACGGTCACGGCTCGGAAGGCCCGTTCTGAACGCCTGGCGCGGCGGCATCGTCAGCCGGGGCCGGAAAACGCTGCCACCGGGTTGCGTTGTGTGCGGGTACTTGCCGTTAGACGCTACTTCTGCTGCGCCTCGTTCAGTATCCGCTCCAGCTCGTTCTTGTCGAGCGCGGTGCTGATGAACATCTCCTGCCGCGCGCCGGCGCTTAATGCAATTGCCTTCCAGCCGTTGGTGGTCGGCACGGTCACATGAATTCGGGCCGCTCCCTTGGCGTCGCGCACGGGCCGGATCACACCGGGAATTACTGACCGGATCTGAGGATTGTGCGCCAGCAACCGCTCCAGGACCGGGCGCAGACCGTCGATGATGCTGTGCTCAATCTTCAGTTTTCCCTGCACTTTTCGCAGGCGCATAAACGCTACCTCCAGCCTTGCTCGCCGCGTAATGGAACAAACCGGCAGAAGCCGGCGGCGCGTGTGGAGACGGTCCCGTCTATTTTTGATATCACTTTGAGATCCTGATCTTCGCGCGAGCCGACGGGAATCACCAAACGGCCGGGATCGTCGAGTTGATCGAGCAGTTGCCACGGAATTTCGCGCGCGCCCGCCGCCACACTGATGGCGCCATAGGGCGCCGCTTCCGGCCAGCCGGTTGAGCCGTCTCCGCAGACAACGGTGACGTTGTTCAAATACGCGGTTCGTTCCAGGTTCGCTCGCGCCTCGGCCGCCAATTCCGGAATCAGTTCAATCGCAATTACGCGCGCGGCAATCGAGGAAAGCACGGCGGCGTGGTATCCCGACCCCGCGCCGATTTCGAGCGCGGTTTCACCGCCGGTCAGCTCCAGGCGCTCGGTCATCAGCG
>JBDTAT010000405.1:0-3619 GCA_039924505.1 Bryobacteraceae bacterium | reverse complement strand
GCTTCCGTGATGTTGAAGATGGGCACCTACGGTCTGGCGCGGTTCTGCCTGCCGCTGTTTCCGGGCGCCGCGCACGCCTGCGCCGGATGGATTGCGACCCTCGCCATCATTGGAATTATTTACGGCGCGCTGGTCGCTATGGTGCAGCCCAACATGAAAAAGTTGGTGGCGTATACTTCGGTCAGCCATTTGGGATTTGTCGTACTGGGCATCTTTTCCTTCACTCAGCAGGGCATGGACGGCGCGGTCTACGGGATGCTGGCGCACGGCATCTCCACCGGCGCGCTCTTCATCCTAGTCGGCTATTTGTACGACCGGAGTCATTCGCTCGAGATTTCCGCGTTCGGCGGCGTCGCCACTCCGGCGCCGAAGTTGGCGAGCGTGTTCATGATCACGATGCTCGCCAGCGTCGGTCTGCCGATGTTGTGCAATTTCATCGGCGAATATCTGGTGATGCAAGGGACCGCGGCCGTACACTTCGAGTGGAGCGTGTTCGCGGCCATCGGCGTCATTCTCTCGGCGTGCTACCTGCTGTGGCTCTACCAGCGGGTATTCTTCGGAAAGGCGCCGGAATCGGTGACCGCGCACATGTTCGATTTGACGCCGCGGGAGATGTTTGCCATTGTCCCGCTTGTCGTCTTGATGGTTTGGATGGGATCGTTTACGCAGAGTTTTCTGCCGCCGATCGCGGCGCAGAACGTTCGCATTCTGGAGCTCGCGAATGCCGGTGTCAGTGAGAGCGTGCGGGCGAGACCTGCGCCTCCGCCGGGTGTCCGGCTGGTCACGGCAGCGGCGGAGGTGGCGAATGTCCGCTAGCTTCATGCCGATGCCCGTCGAGTACCTCCGCATCCTGCCGGAAATCATTCTCTCTGTTTTGGGCGTTCTCATCATGGTGTTGACGCCGCTGGCCGGCGTTGGCCGTAAGCGCTTCTTCGCCTATCTCGCGTTGGCGGGTCTCGGCGCGGGTCTCTGGGCATCCGTCATTGCGTATTCGAATCCCGGTCCGGCGTTTCAGGACATGCTGGTAGTCGACGGATTCGCCACGTTTTTCCGCGTCATTATCATGGTGGTCGGCCTGTTGACGGTGCTCTCCTCCATGCAATACATGCGCGCCGAGAGCCCGCATGAGGGCGAGTTTTACGCGCTCATCCTGTTCTCCGTCGTGGGCCAATCGCTGATGGCGGCTTCGGCCGAGTTGATCATGGTCTTCATCGGCCTCGAAATCTCCTCCATTTCAAGTTACATTCTGGCCGGCTTCCTGCGCGACGACAAACGCAATAATGAATCGGCTTTGAAGTATTTCCTGCTCGGTTCGTTTGCGACGGCGTTCCTGTTGTATGGGATCGCATGGATTTACGGAATCACCGGATCCACGAATCTGCTCGAGATCCGCCGCGTATTGTCGAACCCGGACATCGCGCCGCCGATCGCGCTGGTGGGGATGGCGGCCGCGCTGATGTTCATCGGATTCGCGTTCAAGGTTTCGGCCGTGCCGTTTCAGATCTGGGCTCCGGACGTCTATCAGGGCGCTCCCGCGCCGGTGTCGGCGTTTTTGTCGGCGGGTCCTAAAGCGGCTGCGTTCGCCGTGTTTCTGCGCGTATTTATGACGGCCTTCGATCCAATTAAAAGCCGCTGGGCCGGGTACATCTGGGCGACTGCCTTACTCACCATGATCGTCGGAAATTTCGCCGCATTGACCCAGACCAACATCAAACGGCTGCTCGCGTACAGCTCGATTGCCAACGCCGGATACGTCCTGGTCGCCCTCGCCGCGCAATCGCAGGTGGGCACCGCGGCGGCGATGTTCTATCTCGCCGCCTACGCGTTCATGCAAGTGGGAGCGTTTGCCGTCGTGACGCACTTTGCCGGACATGGCGAAAAGCACGTGAACGTCGAAGACATGGCGGGTTTGGCGCAGCGCCAGCCGGCCACCGCCGCGATACTGTCGATCTTTCTGCTATCGCTGATCGGCGTTCCTCTGACGGGTGGCTTCTTCGGCAAATTCTATATCTTCAAAGCCGCGCTCGATTCTCACCTGGTGTGGCTGACGGTGATCGGTTTGTTGACCACCGCTGTCGCGGCGTATTACTACCTGCGCATCATCGTCGTGATGTACATGCGCGAGCCGTCCGAGGCATCGACTGGACTGGCGCCGATGACGCCGGCCCTGGGGATAGCTCTCTGGGCTTCCGTAATTGCGACGTTCGTCCTTGGCATCTTCCCGGGCTGGGTGCTGGAATTCGCGCGCCGGTCCGCCGACTTGGTGAAGTAGCTTCAACCGAATCGCGAAAAGCCGAAGCGTTCATCGGCCGGCAGTCGCCGCCGCCATCAGTGTCCAGCTTCCTCAACCCCGTCCCGCCTCATTCCGAGATGAGACCGTGCGGGAGCGGTTGCCGAGGTGCTTCAGCACCCTTGTCAGGTTCCGGCTACGCGGGTTTAGGGAGCGGTTGCGCCATCACTTAATGGACGTACTTCTTAATATCCGGCTTCAACAACTGCTCGATCGCCGGTTTGCCCAGATCGTCCTTCGTCACAACGGTGGCGCTGAGGTCGATGCGCTTGGGGGGCGTGATCCCATGCAGCTTATCGACGATCGTCTTCACTGCCGTATAACCGATCTTGAACGGGTCCTGCACCACCATCGCGGAAATCACGCCCGTCTTCAGATCTTCCACCATACCGTCGCTCGAATCGAACGCGACGAATTTCACTTTACCGGCGAGGCCACGGCTCTTCAACGCAATCGCCGTCCCGATGGAGCTGGGTTCGGCCGACGCGAAAAAGCCATTCAAATCCGGATGCGCCGAGAGAATATTTTCCGCCGCTTGAAGCGCCAGCGCGCGGTCCGATTGGCCGTACTGTGTGGCGACGATCTTGATATTCGGAAAATCCTTGCCGATGACGCCGGTGAAGCCGCGCTCGCGCTCCATCGTGGAGGCGCTGCCGGGCGCGTTCATCACCATCGCGACGTTG
The DNA here is from genome assembly GCA_039924505.1 of Bryobacteraceae bacterium. GTDB lineage: Bacteria > Acidobacteriota > Terriglobia > Bryobacterales > Bryobacteraceae > JBDTAT01. The sequence continues at coordinate 646 of JBDTAT010000405.1, read as the reverse complement.
CCCTTCCCGCCGATCAATTCGGCGAGTTTCCGCGCCGCCATCTGGCCGCCTTCGAAATTATTGGTGGCGACGAACGAGACGTAGTTCGTGGAATCGAGCCCGGAATCGAACACCGTCACCGGAATGCCCTGCGCCATCGCCCGGTCGATCGGGCGCACCAGCGCATTGCGCTCCGTCGGCGCCACCACCAAACCGTCCACGCGCCGCGCCACCATGGAATCGACAATCTCGATCTGCCGGCTGTAGTCGGTTTCCGCCGGCGGCCCGTTCCACAGAATCTTCACGCCGAACTCCTGCCCGGCCGCCATCGCGCCCGCCTCCACCGAGATCCAGAAAATATGCGCGGTGCCCTTCGGCACTACCGCGATCACCTTTTGTTGGGAACGCTGGCACCCGGCCAGCGCGGCCAGCAACAGCAAGAGGCCAACGGCCACCGACCTTCTAAGGGGCACGCGCAAAACGGAGTGCGGCGCGATCCACTTCGTGTCCGAACCGGAGGAGCGCGCCGCTCCTTTTGCGCTATTGAGCACACCAGCCTCCGTCTATCAGGATGTCGGTGCCGGTGATAAATCCGGCTTCCTCCGAGCACAAATATACCGCCAGTTTTCCGACTTCCTCGACTTTGCCCCACCGGCCTATGGGGATT
>JBDTAT010000404.1:0-3260 GCA_039924505.1 Bryobacteraceae bacterium | reverse complement strand
ACTGCCAGGAACTGTAGAAATTTAATAGTGGCTTGTCTTCTGGTCATCGTAAAAATACTCTCACATGCCGGGATCGCGCGCTTAAAACACGATCTTGCCGGCGAACTCAAATTGGCGGCTTAGATTGGCCTGGCTGGAGATTTGGCCGAAGCCGGCATTTCCGAAAGTCGTGCTGGGCGCGCCGAATACGGGATGGTTCATGGCGTTGAACATCGATACACGAAACTCCATGCGCAGCTTTTCGGTAATGTGGAAATTCTTGGCCAGCGTCGCATCCACGTTATTCATGCCGGGCGAGCGCACGGTTCCGATGTACGGGCTGACGTCGCCGTACGTGAAATCCGCCGGTTGCGCGAAGGCGCTGATGTTGAAGTAATGCGTCAGCCGGTCGACAATGGGGCCGGTGACTCCTTGCGCGGGATTTCCAACGGCATTGGGACGGCCGCTGTTGGAGCCGGCCGCGGCTTTCGCCAGGCCGAAGGATAACGGGAACCCGCCCTGGAAAACTTGAAACGTGGAGAGCATCCATCCGCCCGCCACCAGGTCCAGGGCACGCGGGATGTTTGCGCCGAAGTGGCGGCCGCGGCCGAAGGGTAGATCCCACGCCGCCGAAATACTCAGCCGCTGCGGAACGTCGAAGGAAGACAGCGCGCGCGCATTCTGGCGATTGTAGGCGTCGTCCGGGTTGTTCTGGTCGCCGATATTTTTCGCGATTGTATAGGCGACCAGCGCCGTGACGCCCTTGGAGGTGCGCTTTTCAAGCTGGAACTGGCCGGATTCATAGTGCGAATTTCCATAGCCAACCGCGTTGCGCGTCACTCCTGTGAACTGAGGATACGGCCGCAATAGTTGCGATTCGGGCACCGTCGCACCGGCCAGTGAGCCGGTGGGGATGACGCCGTAGAACGGGTTGGCGACCGGCTGCAGCAGCGCCGCTCCCATCCCTAGATATTGCGGATTCAACTGATTCGCGTTCAGATTGATGGCGGTGGTGAAATCGGTCACCGGCGCGGCCAGGTCGTACGCCCGGCTGCCGACATAAGACGCGGTGACAACGGTATTCGGCGCAATTTCGCGCTGCAAATCGAAATGCCAATTGTGGAACCGCGGCGTCGGCGCCGACGGATCGACGAACGAGATATTCTGGCCAATCAGGGTCGACAATCCTTGCGAATTGCCAATGGCCGGAAGCTGGCCGTTGGGAAATGGATCGTGCAACAGGTCTTTGGGCGTAATGCCGTCTTGCGTGGTTACCATGCTGGTGGTGTTGCTGTAGCCGGTGGCGTAAACCGCCCCCACCAGAGGAATGTAATTTAATGAGTAGCCGGCGCGCGCCACGGTTTTCGGCGTGAGACTGTAGGCCAAGCCAATGCGCGGGCTCCAGTCTTTCCAATCCGGATTGTAAATGCCGCGCGGCTGGCCATTCACGCCCGCGTACAGTAATCCGCCAGTCAAATTCAAGCCCGGCACTTGCAATGGGCTTGCTGTGTTGTACGCGAAGCCGCGCGTGGTGCGGTTATAGCGTTCGGTGACGGGGGTCTGATATTCCCACCGGATTCCCAGATTCAACGTCAACTTGGCGGATACCCGGTAGTCGTCCTGAAAAAACAGTCCGGAATAAATGTTCTGAATGGAAACACCGGTGTCCGATTCCACCGAGCCGCTGCTGGCGTATCCCAAAAGGAACGACGCCATTGCCAGACCGGTGCCATTGGCGGGCGTGTCGGCGCGCGGCCCACCTGTTTGCCCGGGGCTGAATCCGAAGTTTCCCGACGGATAGGAATTGCTCAAAAAGTTTCCGCGCAATACGTCGATCTGCACGCCGGTCTTAAGGAGATGCCGCCCGCGCTGCATGGAAAGACTGGATTGAAACGAGTAGTTGTAGCCCGGCTGCTCCTTCCAGCCGACGCCACCTTCCAGGGTTTCAAAACCGCTGGCGGTGACGGTCGGAAAATTCACGAACTGCAGAGACTTGATATAGGACTGCGGGAAGCCGAGCGAAGCCAGATCGAAGCCCGCCGAATACGGCTGCTGTTCCTCCTTGCCGTAGGCGTATCCGACGCGCGTGTCGAGAACGGTGCTGGGGCTGATCAGATAGGTGTCGTCAATCGCGATGCCCTTGCTGGGCCGGTGTACCACGTTGCGGCCCGGCGTGGCGATGCCCGGAAAATCGTAATTGAAATTGAAGAAGCCGCCGCCGTCGTTGGCGCGGACGAAGAGCTGATGCTTGTCGGTTAATTTGTGGTCGAACTTCAAAACCCACACGCTATCGGTACTCGGCCATTTGCTGCCCTGCACGTAGTTATTCACCCACGGCGTCGCGGGGTTGACGTGCGGGTTGTTGGGAAGCGGCCAATAGTTCATGATTTTTTGCGCCACTGGATCCTGCATGGAGGCAGGGATGAGATTGCCCGGGAATGGATTGCGAACCGGAGCGCCGTTCACCGTATGGACGGAGAACGGATCGTAAATGGCGCCGCCAAATTCGGAAAAATCGCCCTGGCGCATTTTGAGCGTCGGCACGTTGATACTGGGTCCCTGGCCATTGGCCTCGTGCGCGCCTTCATAGTTGAAGAAGAAGAACGTGCGATTGCGGCCGTCATAGAGTTTGGGTATATAAACCGGGCCGCCGATCGCGCCGCCTGCTGGATGTGTGAGGGCAAATCGCTCGACATGCCGAAGAGCAGTCGAGAATAGCGATCGGCCAGCTGCGCATCGCTGTCGGGGAACTCGACGGGGGCGGCGCGATTGGATGAGAGGTGGATGTTGAAGAGGAGCGCGGCCCCGTCGTCGGTCGTCAGGCCTTGAATCCGTTGGGCAGCAGTCGTTGGATCGCCATCGGTCGACTCACCATCGCTGATGTTGGTGACGATCGGCGGAAAAGACGAGGGATGCTGGGCGATCCAGTCGCGTACCGTCCGCTCGGCCAGCGCAAGCGCCTCACACATGGGCGTGCCGCCCTTGCTAGCCGCGTCGAACCAGACCGGGAATCGGACGGTCTGATCGACCAGGCCGCCCGCACCGTCATCCATCTTCCTGGTGCGTTCCTCGATGCGCTGTGGGTGTTCCGCGAGCTCACTGATCGGAACCAGCGTTCGATCGCTCAGCTCTCCGCTCAATGCCGGCCCGACTTTCGAGCCGTACCCGATGACCCCGACGTGGTAGTAATCACGCACTCCCTCCGACTTGGCGCACTTGATTACCAGGTTCTGCAGGAGGCGATTTATGGCATCGGCCACACCGTCGGCTTTGAGGCGACC
>JBDTAT010000403.1:0-3197 GCA_039924505.1 Bryobacteraceae bacterium | reverse complement strand
GGAGCGGATTGTTTCTGTGGGTACCCTTCAAATTTTGGCCCCGCGGATCGTTGGGTGGTCACTTGAATAGTCCCTCAATCTAAAGTTGCGAGGTCCTTCTTTTAACGGCGCGGCTTCTAAGCAGAGTTAGTGGTAACGGTTTCGATGGCTCCGTGACGAGGTCCTGTAAACGAGGCGCTTAGATGGTTCCTTACGGCAGACGCGCAACCACTCCTGACGGCAATTTTATTGACAGGGTTTTTTGGGAAAACGCAATCCGCGGACTGGTCTCGGGTGCCCGGCCTGAAAGTGTAGATCTGTGCGTATTCAATGCGCCGGTTTTTGGCCACGGGATATTTTTTTGGGTCTGCAACCGCTTCCTCACGCGCACGGCTCTGACGGCATTCCGCCTTGCGCCTGCGAGCAGGCAGTTGCCCGGAATGCGCCGAATCGGAGGGTCGATGACGTAGTCGGGATGCACGAAAAATTTATCGAGGCCGGTGAAGCCGGGAAGCGCGAATAGAGCCGGGCATAAATGAAGGTCGTCACGGATGAAGGGGCCGAACGGAGATCACTCCGCCAATACCTGTGGGAGTCGATTCGCAGGCTGCATCCCAATTACGAAATGAAGAACAGAGTCTGGATAAAGGTTCATCAAAAACGGCCGTTCGACCTCATGTCACCCCCCAGCGGTCTGGGCTGGTTCTCGCTGCTCCTTCCATTTGCTTTCATCTCAGCGGGAATGTTTCTTGTGAAGTGCGGCAGTGTCAGGGGTGCGCGGCTTTGGCGCCGCGGAGAAGGGAACACGTCGGGAAATTCCGGTCCAGGGCGGCATTTTTTTCGTTCCAAGACCGGGTGGCATTCTTTCGCTGCAACAATACTCTGAGGGACAACTGCGTCCAGAGGCGCAGCGATCATTTGGGCGCGTCAAGTAAATTAACGCGCCAAGTAACCGAACATCGCCTCGAGCGCCCGCGCCCGGTGGCTCACTTCCATCTTCCGTTCGAGCGCCGCTTCGCCGAACGTGCACCCGAACGGTGGATAGAAGAACAGCGGATCGTAGCCGAAGCCATTCGGCCCTCGCGGAGCCTCGGCCACCTCGCCGCGCACCTCGCCGCGAAATGTCTTGACCAGCTTGCCGTCTCGCGCCAGCGCAATCACGCAGACAAACTGTCCCGTGCGGTCGGCCGCCCTCCGCAGTTTCTCCAGCACCAGCGCATTGTTCGCCTCGTCCGATGCGGCCGGCCCGGCGAAGCGCGCCGAATAAACGCCTGGATCTCCGCCGAGGGCTGTCACTTCCAACCCCGAATCGTCGGCGAACAGGTAACCGGCGGCGTGTTGGCTGTAGGAAACAGCCTTCAAGATCGCGTTCTGCTCGAACGTGGTTCCGGTCTCCTCCGGCGCATCGATCGCCGCCAAGCCGGGCAGCGGCTCGACCGAAAACCGTCCGTTCCCGAATCGCTCACCGGCTATGCGGAATTCCTGTAATTTGCCCGCGTTGGTGGTCGCGCACCACAGCGCACAGGGCTTGCCCGTTGTGCGCGGTTCAAACGAAAGCCCACTGTGTGCGGCGGCGCCGTCCGTCACGCCGTCTCCAGCACCCGCCGCTGCATGGCAATCAAATCGCGGATCCCGCGCGATGCCATCTCGACCAGCGATGCGAGCTGCCCGTCGTCGAACGGCGTGTGCTCGGCCGTCGCCTGCAACTCGACGAAATGCCCGCCGCCCGTCATCACCACGTTCATATCCACGTCGGCGCGCGAGTCTTCTTGATAGTTAAGATCCAGCATTGGCGCTCCGCCGACCAATCCTACGCTGGTTGCCGCCACGAAATCGCGCACCGGCCACGATTTCATCGCGCCGAATTTTTGCAGTTGTTTCAGCGCCACCATCATCGCCACGAACGCCCCGGTGATCGACGCCGTGCGGGTGCCTCCGTCGGCTTGCAGCACGTCGCAATCGAGAATGACGGTGCGCTCGCCCAGGGCCGTCAGGTCGATCACCGACCGCAGCGACCTGCCGATCAACCGCTGGATCTCCTGCGTGCGCCCGGTCGGCCGGCCCTTTACGATTTCGCGCGCGGTGCGCGTTACCGTCGCCCGTGGCAGCATGGAATATTCGGCCGTCACCCAGCCCTTGCCGCTGCCGCGCAAAAATGCCGGCACGGTCTCCTCCACCGACGCCGCGCACAGCACGCGAGTGTTGCCGACCTCGATCAGCACCGATCCTTCCGCTGTCATCAGGTAGTTCAGCTCAATCTTCACTTCGCGCATCTGGCCGTGCTGGCGGTTATCGATTCGCATCGCGATTTCCAATCTAGCTGCCCGACTTCAATATCCCGTAGAACAGCAGAGATAGAAAGACAATTCCCAGCAGGATCAGAATGAAACAGGGAATCGCGCTTTTGCTGGGGAGCGCTTTTCCCTTGGCCTTAGCCGTTTTAAATTTGGCCACGCTCTTTTATCCTAACAAGCCGCTCGGCCCGCGGCGCCTGTTTCCGGCTCCGCCAATGCCTTTCCGTTTTTCGATAACGTCGCGGCCTGCCGGAAAAATTCGTCGAGCGCGGCCAGGCTCGCCGGCTCCAGATCTTTCACGGTGATTGCAGACACCGCGCGCCCGCGCTCAGCCAACGCCATCTGCGTCGCCAGGAATTGAGCTTTGTGGTAATCGGCGGTGTAACCGGCGGCCGCGATGCGCTCGGCTTTCTGCGACAGCAGCACCGTTGAAAAGCAGCCGCCATGCCCGATAATCATCTCGTGATAGGAGTGGTTCATCGCGGGACCCTCGTAGACGTCGGCCGGCATCTTCAATTTCGCGTTGAACAAGGCTTCCGCGGCCCGATGCAGCGAAGCCCGTATCGCCCGTCCACGCGGGGAGTAGCGCGTGTCGCCGAAAAACGTCAGCTCGCCATAACTCACCCGGCGCTGCGCCGCCATCCTGCAGAGTAACGCCGCATAGATGGCCGGCGCCGTCATGGTTTCCGCGTTCACGTCCGCCGGCAGCCGGTCGTAATGCAGTGTCACGCGGCCGCGCCATCGCGCCTGCCTCGGCGAATTCGCGAAGTTCTGCCATTCCTTCGTGTTCTCGATGCCCCCCGTTTTTTCCGCCTCCGCGTGCAACCGGCTCGTGATGGCTTTGTACAATTCCACTCCCGGCTGCGTGACGAAATTCATCTTGCGCAGCCACGCCACGCCGAACACGGTGTAGTGAATGAACTG
>JBDTAT010000402.1:0-3400 GCA_039924505.1 Bryobacteraceae bacterium | reverse complement strand
GACGACTACGGGGGAGAACGATGAACAATCGCACTACAAAAATTTCGAGACGGCGCCTGCTTGATGGCGCGCTGGCGGCCGCCGGAGCTGGCATGGGCGCAAAGGCCGCGACCAGGAACAAGCGCGTCCTGGCCTTGGTGGGCGACCGCTATCACAATCCGGATTACATCCGCGTCGGGTTGGACAAGGTTTTCCAGCCGCTTGGGCTGAAGGTGGATTACACCATTCAATACGACTCCATCTCCCGCGAATTGTTGAAAAATTACCAGCTCTTCGTGGTTCTGCGCGACGGCATGATCTGGCCCAGTGGCTACCTCGGCCCGGACGCCTACGCCAGCTATGAGCAGGGTTTTGAAAACCACCGCGAGTTTCCGCCGGCCAAATCGCAAACCTGGATTACCGAGGAGCAAGGCGCGGCGCTGAAGGAGTTCGTGAGGGCCGGCAACGGCTTCTATGCGTACCACAACTGCAGCCACATCTCGCTGTCATCGAAAAACTATCGCGACGTAATGGGTGGGGCTTACATTGGTCATCCAACGCTGCGGCCGTTCAAAGTTCGTGTCACCAATCACAGCCACCCCATCACAAAAGGCATCAAGGATTTCATCGTCAACGACGAGCAGCACTACGTGGTCTACGACAAGGACACCAAGGATCTCCTGCTGGAAGCGGAAAATATCGATCAGTTGGATTTCGATGGGCACGGCACGAAATCGATTTCCGCGTGGGCGTACGACTACGACAAAGGACGCGTGGTGTTCACCGCCGTGGGACACACCATTCACGCGCTATGGGTTCCGGAGTATCTGGAATTGCAGAAGCGGGCCGTCCGCTGGCTGCTGAGAGATTTATGAGATGGCGCCGGCTTTTCCAACTTGGCGCGATGGCTTTTAGCATGTCAGTCACGGCGGCTCCAAAGATCCCCGTTGCCCGGCACTACAACATGTACGTCGGCACCTACACAGGGCCACACAGCAAGGGTATTTACGTTTTTCGCTACGACACCAGAAGCGCGGAATTCACGCCGCTGGGCTTGGCCGGCGAGATGGTCCGGCCCTCGTTCCTGGCTGTTTCTTCCAATGACAAGTTCCTCTATGCGGTCAGCGAACTGGGCAACAGCGGGCGCACGCACGGTTACGTCTACAGCTTCTCGATCGATTCCGCGAGCGGCAAGCTGACTTTCGTCAACAAACAGGATTCGCGCGGCGGCGGTGCGTGTCATCTGGTAGTCGACCAGACCGGCAAATTTCTGCTGTTGGCCAACTACGGCAGCGGCAGCGCGGCGGTATTTGCGCTTTCCCCGGATGGCGGCATTGGCGAATCGACGGCGTTTGAGCAGTTCAGCGGCACGGGTCCCGACCGGAAGCGCCAGCGTGGACCGCACGCGCACTCCGTCGTGCTCTCGCACGACAACCGCTTCCTGTTCGTGCCGGATTTAGGCACCGATCGGATTCATATTTTCCGGTTCGACGCCGCTACCGGTAGACTCACGCCCAACCAGCCGCCGTTCGCCACGGTCGATCCCGGCGCGGGCCCGCGGCATTTAACGTTCACGCCGAACGGACGATTTGCGTACGTGGTGGATGAGATGGGCTCCAGCGTTACGGCGTTCCGTTACGACGCAACGGCCGGTGCGCTCAATAAATTACAGGCCATCTCCACGCTGCCCGCAGGCAACACGCACGAGAACGACTCAGCCGAAATCGAGACCGATTCGGGCGGCCGGTTCGTTTATGCTTCCAATCGCCGGAACGATAGCATCGCAGTGTTCTCCATCGCCAAAGCCAGCGGCAAGCTGACGCGGATTCAGGTTGAGCCAACGCGCGGCCGCACGCCGCGCAATTTCACGATCGATCCAACGGGAAAATATCTGCTGGCGGCGAACCAGGATTCAAACAATATCGTGGTGTTCCGGATCGACCGCAAGACGGGCAAGTTGTCGGCCACCGGCAAGGTGCTGGAGGCGCCTTCGCCGGTTTGCCTGACCTTCGTGCCGGCCGAGTAAGCGGCACATTCGGTTCTAGTATTTTGAATCCGCCATTGACGTTTGCGGCGTTTATGCCCACAATTTAGCATGGGCAAGTTGCTGGTTTCCGTTTCCGCGATTTTTCTTCTGATCGGCTGTTCGAAACGGCCCGCTGCGGAAGTGTCGACTTCGGTGGGCTCGATTGTCCGCCTGGATCCGGCGCTCGATGCGCTGGTACCTCACACGGCGAAAATCGAAAAGCTGGCGGGAGGCTTTCAGTTCACCGAAGGTCCGCTGTGGCGTCCCCAGGGCGTCCTCTGGTTTAGCGACGTCGTGGGAAACGTGGTCCGGCAGTGGTCACCCGACGGCAAAGTCACGGAGATTCTGAGGCCCGGCGGATACGACAAGAACGACGCGCCCGCGGGGGCGTTCATCGGACCTAACGGAATGGTGGACGGCGCGGACGGCGCGGTACTACTGTGCCAGCATGGCAACCGGCGCATCGTACACATCGCCAAAGACCGGCAGATTATGACGTTGGTCGATCGGTGGGAGGGCAAACGCCTCAGCAGTCCGAACGATCTGGTTTACAAGTCCGACGGCGCGCTGTACTTCACCGACCCGCCGTACGGGCTCGCCAAGCAGGACGACGATCCGGCCAAGGAGATCAAGTTCAATGGCGTGTTCCGCTTCGCACAAGGGAACCTGACGCCAGTAATCAAGGATCTGACGCGCCCCAACGGCATCGCGTTTTCACCGGACGAAAAGTACCTGTACATCGCCAACTCGGATGAGAAGAATAAGGTGTGGATGCGCTACGATGTGCAGACCGACGGCACCGTCACGAACGGCCGCGTATTCTTCGACGTGACGGCCGAAAAGGAAGACGGCCTGCCGGATGGCATGAAAGTGGATTCGCTCGGCAATCTCTATTGCGCCGGCCCGGGCGGCATTTGGGTTTTCTCGGCCGATGGCAAACACCTGGGCACCATCAAACCCGGCGAGACTCCGGCCAATTGCAACTGGGGCGGCGACGGCAAGACACTCTACATCACGGCGCGCACCGGTCTTTACCGCATCAAGCTGGCGGTGGCCGGCGAAAAGGCGTTATACCAGTAATCTGCAACGGAGATGAAATCATGAAGCGAAGAACGTGCTTGAAAACCATGCTGGCGGGCGCCGGCCTTGCGGCTACGGCCGGGGCGCAAACCGCGCATCATCCGATTGAGCTGCACGTGGATCTGAAAGTAGATCCGGCGAAGGAAAAGGAGATGCTCCACATCTTCCACACGCAGTTTCATCCGGCCGCGCGCAAGCAGGCGGGATTCATCGACGTGAAGATGTTGAAGCTGCGCTCGGCGCTCCAAGGCTCCGCGCCATCCGGATCGAATTACCGCTTCGTCCTGATCTATCAAACCGAGGAGCAGCGCAAGG
>JBDTAT010000401.1:0-2722 GCA_039924505.1 Bryobacteraceae bacterium | reverse complement strand
GTTTCGGAAACACCATTTGGAAAGGCTGAGTGGCCACTCGCATTTCTTTCCCGGTTTCAAAATAGCAGATGAAGGGCCTGTTCCGAACCGGGTGTTTTGTAAGTGATTGAATTAAAGGTAAATTGAGGTGAATTTCGGTTGTCACTGAAAAAGGTTGCATGGGTTAGCGGCCTGCGGGAGCAGTCGTGAAGGACCGCTTGCCGACGAGCGCGCAAGCAAGCGGCGCCCGGGAAATGGATAGTTTATTTCATGACAAACCCGAAGCTGCGGGAGGAGCCGATGAGAAGGAGCGTTGTATGAGCTACGTTGTATGAGCTACGTTAGTGATATGAAAACCGTGCAGGTCGAGCTGCCTGAAGCGCTTCTCCATGCCGCCAAGCTGGACGAGGCCAATTTCTCCCAGGAAGCCGCGCGGTTGCTGGCTTTGGAATTGTTTCGGGAACAGAAAACTTCTCTAGGACGAGCCGCCGAACTTTGCCGGACGCCGCTCGCCGCCTTCATGGATTTTGCCGCGCGGCATGACGTGTCCCCGATCCGCTATGGTATGACTGAACTGGAAGAAGACCGGCGCACTCTCGCTGCACTCGGATTGTGAAGGTCGTCTCAAATTCGTCCCCGCTTATTTCCCTTGCTAAGATCCAGTCTTTCGGCCTTCTGAAACAGCTTTACGGCAATCTACACATCTCCGCCGAAGTTTACGCGGAAGTCGTCGTCTCCGGCGCAGGTCTTCCCGGCTCCCCCGGAAACGTCGAGCTCGCCTTGGATTGACGTTACGGACGTGAAGCGCCCAGCCGGCATCGCCGCAGCTCAAAAACGGTTCGGTCTCGGAGCTGGCGAACTGAGCACGCTTATCCTGGCGAAGGAGATCGGAGCCGATCTGGTTTTACTTGACGATCTAGCGGCGCGCAAGCTCGCTCGACGGGAAGGGTTTCGCGTGCAAGGCAGCATCGCCATATTGGAGGCTTGTTTCCGCAGGGGCTATCTATCCGATCTTCGAGGAGCGTACGAGCAGTTATTGAAGCGAGGTGTCTACCTGAACCGCGAGTTGCTGAATCGCAGTCTTCAGTCCTTCGGGCTTGCTCCAATCTAAACACGCGAGATCCCGTGGGCCATGAGATCCCCCGGTCGAAAGCGTTCGCTGCCGATGTCCCTCCTTCCACTCGCCGCGCTTTCCGGGTTTGACCGGGTCTCTCGGCGGATTTCCCAAGCGGCACCCGAGCAACATCCAGATTTGACCCCGGCCGCGGCCTTCGGTAGACTTGTAGTTTCGGTTTCCCTCTGAAAATCAGCGTTCCGCAATCTCATTCGATACGGCCGGACAGCTTCAGGGGCAGCTTGCGTCCGGCGCACATCCGGGAGGAGAAAAAATAGTGGCAGACAGTATGCGGCATATTTTCACGTCGGAGTCGGTGACCGAAGGGCACCCCGACAAGATGGCGGACCAGATTTCGGACACCGTTCTGGATGCAGTAATGAAGGACGACCCGGACGGCCGCGTGGCCTGCGAAGTGCTGGTCACCACCGGCATTTGCATCGTGTCCGGTGAGATCACCACCCAAACCTACGTGGACGTGCCGAAGCTGGCGCGCCAGGTAATCCGCGACATCGGTTACACCGACGCGAAGATGGGCTTCGATTGCGACACCTGCGGCGTGCTGAACACCATCCAGAGCCAGTCGCCCGACATCGCGAGGGGTGTGGATACGGGCGGGGCCGGCGACCAGGGTCTGAGGTTCGGCTATGCCAGCGACGAGACGCCGGAGCTGATGCCGCTGCCTATCATGATGGCCCACAAGCTGGTGCGCCAGTTGAGTGAAGTGCGGCGCTCCGGCAAGCTCGGCTTCCTGCGCCCAGACGGCAAGAGCCAGGTCAGCGTGGAATATTCCGGCGACCGGCCGGTCCGCATCGACGCTGTTGTCGTATCGACGCAGCACTCCGACGACGTTTCCACCGAAACACTGCGCGCCGAAGTGAAGAAGCACATCATCGATCCGGTGGTTCCCTCCGGCATGGTAGATTCCGGCACGAACTATCACATCAACCCGACGGGGCGCTTCGTCATCGGCGGACCGCATGGCGACACTGGCCTCACCGGCCGAAAGATTATCGTCGACACCTACGGCGGCATGGGCCGTCACGGCGGCGGCGCATTTTCCGGCAAGGACCCGACGAAGGTGGACCGCTCGGCCTGCTACATGGCTCGATACATTGCCAAGAACCTGGTCGCGGCCGGTCTGGCGAAGCGTTGCGAAGTGCAACTGGCCTACGCCATTGGCGTGGCGGAACCGGTTTCCGTCATGGTGAATACGTTCGGCACCGGCGCGGTCTCCGAACAGCGTCTGGTGGAACTGGTGCGCTCGAACTTTGTTCTTACGCCGCGCGCCATGATCGACCATCTGAAACTGCGCCGCCCGATTTACCGGGCCACCGCCGCATTCGGCCACTTCGGCCGCACGGAATCCAGTTTCAGTTGGGAAGCGGCGGACAAGGCCGAAGCGTTACGGGAGCAGGGGCAGCCGGCCGCCGCAGCCTCGCGCAACTAACGCGATCGCGAATCGATAAATAGAGAGGAACTCATGTCAACCAACGCAACCGCTTCCGTCCCGTCGGACGTTAAGGATCTAGCGCTCGCCGAATCGGGCAAGCGCCGCATCGAGTGGGCCTATCAGTCGATGCCCGTGCTCCACTCCATCCGCAAGCAATTCATCAAAACGCAGCCGCT
>JBDTAT010000400.1:0-9018 GCA_039924505.1 Bryobacteraceae bacterium | reverse complement strand
CATGGCAGGCTCCTAGCGCGCAGAAATTCCGGGGAAAACCAATTATACCGCGGCGGGGAGGATAAAACCGCCTCCCGTCACTTCACCATGCGGTTAATTTCTTTCACTGCCCCCACGTCGAACTTTGGCTTGCGGTCATAGGTCATCAGGCCGTTAATCTCCTGCTCCACGTCGGTCAACTGCGTGTAGCAGATGCCGGCAAATGACAGTTTCCCGAGCGCTTCGTACAAACCGCGCAGACGGTCAAGCGCGGACGCCACGGTCTCTTCTACTCCGGAATATCCCCACGCTTCCGGTGGCACTTGGTGGCCGGGCGGAATGAACGCGATCCCTCCGAATTCCGATAGCACCAGCGGCGTGCCGTTGTACGTATAGCCCGGGGCCAACGCCGCGCGGCCATTGTCCGGAAGCCGCGCGCCCGCTGCGGCGCTCACATCCTTATACTTCTCGTACAGCAGAGCACCCGTCCGCGCGTAATCGTGCAGCGTGAACAGATCCGTCGCGTCCGTGTGCTCCCATCCGTCGTTGTCTACTACCGGCCGGGTTGAGTCCAACGTCTTGGTCAGGCGGTACAACTCCTTCAGATGGTTTTGCTGGCGCGGATCGTGCAGGTCGGGCACACCCCAACTCTCATTGATCGGCGTCCACATCACGATTGACGGATGGTTGTAATCGCGCTCGACCGCCTCCATCCATTCCCTCGTGAATCGCTCCACGTATTGGTCGTCGAACACTTGTGCGTTGGCCATCTCGCTTGAAACCAGGAAGCCCATGCGATCCGCCCAGTATAAAAATCGCGGGTCGGCGAGCTTCTGGTGCTTGCGGGCGCCGTTGAAGCCCATCTCCTTCGCCATGCGGATGTCGTACTGAATAGCCGCATCCGATGGCGGCGTCAAAATGCTCTCCGGCCAATAGCCCTGGTCGAGCACGAACTTCAAATACTCGGGGCGCCCGTTTAGCAGAACACGTCCGTTCCGCGTCTCGATCGACCGGAATCCGAAGTACGATTGCACGCGGTCAATTACGCGCTCGCCCTCGCGCAATTCCAGAGTGACGTCGTAGAGATTCGGCGCGTTCACCGACCACAATCGCCGGTCCGGCACCGCCGCCGCCAGCACCGTCCGCGGGCCGCGCGCCTCCACGGTTCCCGAAGCAACGGGGTGATTCCGATCGTTAATGGAGACCGCGAAGATCAAGCCGTCGCGTGGCCGCGCGATCCGCGCCGCAAACCGCACCGTGCCGTCCATCCGCGGGGTAATACGGACTCCGTCCAGGTAACTAACGCCCGCGGCCTCCAACCACACTGTCTGCCAGATGCCGCTGGTGCGGGTATAGAAAATCCCACGCGATTTCAATTCCCAGTACTGCTTGCCGCGCGGGATCGACCGGTCGGTGGGCGGATCCTCCGCGCGCACCACCAATGTATTAGTTCCGGCTTTCAGCAGAGGGGTGATGTCGAAGCCGAACGGCGTGTTGCCGCCCTCGTGCGCCCCCGCCATTCTGCCGTTCACCCAGACGCTGGCTCGATAATCCACCGCGCCGAACTTCAACAACACGCGGCGGTCCTTCCACTCCGGCGGGATGGAAAACGTCCGCCGGTACCATGCCACCGGATGAAACCCCGTGTCGCCGATCCCGCCCAGCTTGCTCTCGAAACAATACGGCGCCAAAATGCTCCGGCTGAATTTTCGCGCGCCGCTATCCCAGCCTTGCGCTATGCCGGCATCTTGATCGTCGAACTCGAATTCCCAGGGACCATTTAAGTTCACCCATGCCGCGCGCTGAAATTGCGGCTGCGGAAATTCGGGACGCGGAATCTGCTGCGCGTCGAGACCGGCGCACAGCGCCAGCAACACACAATATCGTTTCATCTATAGCAGGATACAATGGGCGCAACTATGATGCGGTGTCTTCTTTTTCTCGCGCTTGCCGCTCTGGTTCAGGACAACCTCGTGGCGCAATCAACCAAGGCAAGCATCCCCGATCTCAGCCGGCTAAAGCGCATGACCGCGCGTTTCGCGCCCACGCCGCTCGATGCCGACACCTCTACACTGTCAGCCGGCGACCAAAAGGCGCTCCCGCATTTGATCGCGGCGGCGCATGTCATCGATGATATTTTTCTCGCCCAACTGTGGAGTGGAAATCACGCGTTGCTTGCGCGGCTGCAGCAAGACAAGACACCTCTTGGGAAAGCGCGCCTCGATTACTTCCTGCTGAACAAAAGCCCGTGGTCGGATCTGGACGGTGGCGCAGCATTTCTCCCCGGCGTTCCGCCCAAAAAACTTCCGGGCGCGAATTTTTACCCGGAGGACATGACCCGCCAGGAGTTCGAAGCTTGGGCCAAGACACTTTCCGGCGCGGCGCGTGCGCAAGCGGAAGGTTTCTTCACCGTCATCCGCCGCGACGCACACCATCGCCTGGAAGCCATCCCGTATAGCGAATCTTATAAGCCGAATTTGGAGCGCGCGGCGAAAGAACTCCGCGACGCGGCTAGTGCCACGGAAAACGAAACTCTGAAGCGCTTCCTCACTCTCCGGGCGGACGCGTTCCTAGCGAACGATTATTATGCGAGCGACATTGCCTGGATGGATTTGGACGCGCCGCTGGACGTGACCATTGGTCCGTACGAGACGTACAACGATGAACTCTTCGGTTACAAAGCGGCGTTCGAGGCGTACATCACTCTACGCGACGAGCCGGAAACAGCCAAGCTGCGTTTCTTCGCGGGCCACATGCAGGAGGTCGAAAACAATTTGCCGATCCTGCCCCGGTACCGCAACCCGCATCTGGCCGCGCTGGCGCCGATTCGCGCAGTGAACCAGATTTTCGCCGCCGGCGATGCGGCCCACGGAGTCTGCACCGCAGCGTTCAACCTGCCTAACGACGAGCGCGTCGTCCACGAAAAAGGCAGCAAGCGCGTCATGTTGAAAAATGTTCAGGAAGCCAAGTTCAACACCATCCTGCTTCCCATTTCGCGGCGTATGCTGGATGCTTCCGCGCAATCGGATCTCAGTTTCGACGCGTTCTTCACGCACATTCTCGCGCATGAGATGAGCCACGGCATTGGTCCGCATCAAATCGAGGCGGGCGGCCGCGCTTCCACTCCGCGCCAGGAATTGAAGGAACTCTATAGCGCCGTGGAGGAAGCCAAGGCGGACGTCACGGGTCTATTCATGCTGCAATTTCTTTACGACCGCGGCTTGCTGGCGGCGGCCGAGAAGCAGCTTTACACGACGTACCTCGCCTCCGCGTTTCGCACGCTCCGCTTCGGGCTGAAAGAGGCGCATGGCAAAGGCATGGCGCTGCAATTCAACTACTTGGCGGATAAGGGCGCGTTCGTGCGCCGAACCAACGGAACCTGGGCGGTGGACTTCGCGAAGGTGAAAGCTGCCGTTCGGGATCTCGACCACGACCTGCTGACCATTGAGGCGCACGGCGATTACGAGGGCGCGAAGAAGATGCTCGACACGCTCGGCGTTTTGCGGCCGGATCTCAGGAAGTCGCTGGCCGCGCTCGACGGCATTCCCATCGACATCGTGCCGATTCCGGGGCGGTGAGACCGGCGCTATCCGCTCCGTCCGCGCCGGTATAGCATGGAAAGATGCCTATGATCGATCGCCGTTCCTTCCTTGCTTTTGCCGCGTCGGCTCTACCGGCGATGGCCCGCACATTGAAAATCGTTGGCGTGCAGTTGTACACGGTGCGGTCCGTGCTGCCGAAAAAACCTCTCGAAACTTTGCAAGCCATCGAGAAAATCGGCTATCGCGAGGTCGAATGCACTGCAGCCGATCTGTCGGGCCCGGTGTGGACCGCGCTAAAGCAGACGTCCATGAAGCCGGTCAGCGTTCACTTGGGAACCGATCTCTTTATTCGCCAGCAGGATAAACTTCCGGCTGCCATCGACGACGCCAAACAGCGCGGTTTTCAATATGTTGTTTGTCCGTACGTTGCTCCGCGGGACCGCGGCGGCGCCGATGTTGCCCGCAAGCTCGGCGAAACGCTGAACAAGGCCGGCGAAATGGCCCACAAAGCCGGTATGCATTTGTGCTATCACAATCACGCATTCGATTTTCAGCCAACGCCGGACGGAACGCTGCTCGATATTCTGCTGCGCACCGCCGATCCCAAATACGTCGGTCTGGAGCTGGATATTATGTGGGCGCAAGTGGCCGGCGTCGATCCAGTGAGCGTACTGAAAAAGTACGGGCGCCGCGTGGAGTTGGTGCATTTGAAAAACGTCGCGCCCGGAGTAGCGCAGCGCTACGACGAAGGCATTCCCCGCAACGCGTTCCGCGAAGTCGGAAACGGCGTCATTAAGATCGCACCGGTGTTGAAGGCCGCCGCGCAGGCGGGCGTCAAGCACTACTTCGTCGAACAGGACCAAACCCCGGGCGATCCGGTCGACTCCCTGCGCCAGAGTTACGAGTATCTCGAAAAACTGAACTACTGACGCCTACGGCAGCTTTTCAAAACTTACGAACGCGAAGCGCTGGGAATCGGGCGCCCACGAGCTCACGTTGATAGTGCCCTGCCCGCCGAAAAACTTCGTCAGCACCTGAATCCGAGGCGTTCCCAGCTTGCGGTGCGGCAGCGGCATCATGCGCAACTGCACTTCCAGCTTCTCGTTGTGATTGCTGGTGCCTTTGGGGAACGACAAGAACAGCAGCCATTTGCCGTCCGGCGAAGGATGCGGAAACCAATCCTCGAGTTCGTCGCTGGTTACACGCTGCGCCTTGCTGTCGTTGGCTCCAGCGCCGTTTTTTGGCATACGCCAGATGTCCCAGCTTCCCGAGCGGTTGGAGTTGAAGTAAATCCATTTGCCGTCCGGCGAGTAATCCGGGCCGTCGTCGTAGCCGGGATTCGAGGTGAGCCGCCGCTCCGGCCCTCCGGTTTCGCGAACACGGAACAGATCGAAGTTGCCGTTTCTCTGCGCGACGATGGCCATCCATTTTCCATCCGGCGACCAGCCGTGGAAATAGCTGGGGGTAACGGTGGTCATCTGCCGGCGGTTAGAGCCATCGGCCGATGCCAGAAACACGAGCGACCCATGCGAGGAAGCGGTCGACGCTGAAAACGCCAATAGTTTTCCGTCGCGCGAAAAGTCGTGGTCGTTGTTGCATCGCAAACCAGCACCGACGTCGATCTTTTCCGGCTTCGCTTCCCCTTCAACGGGGATGCGGTAGAGATTGCCGCCGGAATTCGTCAGGAGGAACTTCCCGTCGCGGGACCAGTTCGGCGCTTCCCACACATCATCGGCCGTGAACAGAACGCGAGTCGACTTATCTTTCAGATCGTAAATCGAAATGCGGCTGCGGTAGCGAACGCGCGGCGTAGTGATGGTAACGTTCGAGAGAATCGCCGTCTCCAGCACGTTCGCGTTATGCGAACACACGCCGATCCCCACGTACACAGGGCCTTCGAGCGTCACCGTTGCCGGACCGGTGGAGGTCAACTCGCCACCGGGCGCTCCGGCATAGAGCGTAAACTGATTGCCGCGGCGGACAATGCGAATGCGCACCGGGCCATTCAGCTTCGATTGGATTTCCTGCGTGATGGCCCCGGCCGAGGCGCGGTATTGCAACGACGTGAGGCCGACGCCGTGCAGCGCGGCATCCGCGTAAGGCGAGTCCGGATCCAGACTCTGGCGCACCATCAACATTGCTTTCCGGTGGGGCATGGCGCCGGCGCCGGCGAAGTGGACATCGGCCGTGACCGTTACGTCTCCGGCGATGCGTTTCCAGGCGAATTGAAATGCGTCGGTTTTGGCCCAGACGTTCGCTCCTCCGCCGGTGACGCGATACTCGCCGGTTGCGGGGTTAAATTCAGTGGAGCCTTTCTGTGGCGTGACGCCGATGTCGGCGTGATCCTCGAAGATTCCGACCGGAGACGCGGAACAGAGAGTCGCGAGAGCAAGCGAAGAGAAAAGATATTTAACGGTCATAATGTCCGCCATCAACTATATCGTTTTTACCCGCCGTCCATCCAGCTTGTAGCGGCTTTCCAGAACGATTCGGATGGCCTCCGTGTAGATGCGGTGTTCCTCGGCCAGAATCCGGGCGGAGAGCGAATCGACCGTGTCGGTATCGTGTACCGGAACCGCGGCTTGCAAAATGATCGGCCCGGAATCGAGGTTCTCATCGACGAAATGAACCGTGCAGCCGCTCACCTTCACGCCGTATTCGAGCGCTTGAAATTGCGCGTCCAGGCCGGGAAACGCCGGCAGCAACGACGGATGGATATTGACGATGCGGCGGGGGAACTCACGGATGAAATAGCCGGAGAGCAAGCGCATGAAACCCGCGAGACAAATCAAGTCGGCCTGGTTTTTTCGCAGCTCATCCACCACCATGCGATCGTAAATTTCCCGGTCGAGACCGCGCGACGGCAGCGACACGGCGTTCAATCCCATCTCGCGGGCGACCACCAGACCGCGGGCTTCCGGCCGATTGGAAATGACGACCGCGATTTGCGCGTCCAGCCGGCCTGCGGCAATGTTGCGCGCGATCGCCTCAAAATTCGATCCCCGCCCCGACAGCAAAATCCCCAGCCGATTTCGGGGACAGGCCACGTAATCGCTAATTTCCGCTTCCTCGTTCGTTCCCGGGCGCGGCGTGGGAGTTTCGAGCGTGCTCATGTGTAGAGGACGCGAGGAGAGCGGCGCGTGGGTAGAGAGATCACACGTCCGATCTCGTAGTTAGGCTCGCGTAGAGTATCGAGCAGACGCCGGGCGCGAGCGAGTTTACGTTTCGCGACGACAAAGATCATCCCAATACCGACGTTAAATGTGCGCCGGTAATCGGCGTAGGGGACACTACCCAGAGTCCGCAGTAGTTCGAAAACCGGCGGAACAGGCCACGCAGCGGAATCGATTTCGACGCCAAGTCCGCCGGGAAGGATGCGCGGCATGTTGTCCGTGATGCCGCCGCCCGTGATATGGGCGGCGCCCTTCAGCAATCCGACATCGTCGAGAGCGCGGATCGGCTTCAGGTAGCTCTTGTGAAGTTTTAACAACTCGTCGGCGATAGGGACACCGAGTTCAGGCAGAACGGATTCAGCCGTATGGCCGCCGATATCGAACAAAATTTTGCGCGCCAGGGAGTATCCGTTGGTGTGCAGGCCGGTGGACGGCAGCCCCAGCAGCACATCGCCGGGACGGATGCGCGCGCCGGTGATCAGACGGTTGCGTTCCACCGCTCCGACGATGAATCCGGCCAGGTCGTACTCGCCGGGGACATAGAAGCCGGGCATTTCGGCGGTCTCGCCGCCGATAAGGACGCACCCGTTTTTGCGGCAGCCGCGGGCGATGCCGGCGACTACTTCCGAGGCGACTCGATGTTCCAGCTTGCCGACGGCGAAGTAGTCGAGAAAGAAAAGTGGAACCGCGCCCTGCACGGCGATGTCGTTGACGCAGTGGTTCACCAGATCCTCGCCGATGGTGGAGTGGCGGCCGGTAAGGAACGCCAACTTCAGTTTTGTGCCCACGCCGTCGGCAGAGCTGATCAGCACGGGGTTTTTCCATCCTTTCAGCGCGAAGCCGCCGGCGAAGGCGCCGATACCGGAAAGCACGGCGGAATTCATCGTACCGCGGGCGTGTCTCTTAATCAGGGCAACAGCGCGATCGGCCTCGTCGATATCGACGCCGGCCGTGCGGTACGTGGCTCGTGGCTTGGAAGGCATGGAGTGGCCGCCAACGGAAGTGAAGCTTCCATGATACCGAAGCGGAACAACGAAATCCGGCGTCTGTGGAGAGCGCTACGATGAAAGGTAGGATTCACTTCAGGAGGTTACAATGCAAATTCAAGAAGGCGTTCCCGGACGTTTTTTCCTTCTTGTCGTCTCTTTTCTTTTTGCCGGCGCGTCCGCAATCCTAGTGGCCCAAAACGTCACGGGCGTGATTTCCGGTACGATCAGCGATTCCACGCACGCAGTGATTCCGAACGCGGCGGTCACAATCGTAAATGCGGATACAGGCGTGACGGTCTGGCAAGGGCTGACGAATCAGGTTGGGCTGTACCGGGCGCCCGAGCTTTCAGTCGGCCGGTATAACGTATCCGTGGAGGCGGTAGGGTTCCGTCACGAAGCCGTTAACGGCGTCAACCTGGCGGTGGACCAGCGGGCGAATATTAACATCACGCTGCAGCCGGGAGCGGTGGCCGAGTCCGTCACCGTAAACGGCAACACCGCGGGACAGCTTGCGACGGACAGTTCGTCGCTCGGCAACGTGATCAATACATCGCAGGTGGAGGATCTGCCGCTGCCGAGCCGGAACATTCTGAATCTGCTGTCGCTGACAGCAGGCGTGTCCTCGGGCGGCGATGCAACGGGCATCAACGCTAACCAGCTTTCGATCAACGGGAGCCGGACGCTCAACAGCGAATTCACGGTGGATGGCGTATCGGTGGTATCCGGATCGACGGGGGGAGTGCAGACGTTGCCGCCGGCGGATGCGATCCGCGAATTCAAGGTGCTGACCTCGGCGTACTCGGCTGAATTCGGGCGGACATCGGGTGGCACGGTGACGATGGTGATCAACTCGGGCAATGACGCCTATCACGGCGGCGTGTATGAGTATTTCCGCAATGAAGATCTGAACGCAAACGACTATTTCCAGAACCTGCGCGGACAGCCGCGCGCACAGGACCGGTATAACCTGTTCGGCGCCAAGCTGGGCGGCCCCATCTTGATTCCGAAGCTATATAACGGCAAGGAGAAGACGTTTTTCTTCGTCGATTACGAAGGGCTGCGGCGGTCGTCGCCGTTCGCCAACATCTCCTCCGTGCCGGACTCGGCGTTTCGCGCGGGAGATTTCTCCGCGTCACCAGTTCCGGTTTTCCAGCCGGGAACGGCGACGCCGTTTCCGGGAAACAAGATTCCCGCCAATCTGATCGATCCGGCCGCGGCGAAAATTCTGGGTGTGCTGCCGGGCGCGAACTCGCCCGGGTCGCCCGATGCGGCGGACGGCCGGAGCATCAATAATCTGGTGGAGGTGGGTTCGAGTGCGCCGTCGTCGAACACGGT
>JBDTAT010000399.1:0-6969 GCA_039924505.1 Bryobacteraceae bacterium | reverse complement strand
CAATCGCTCCCTGCGGCGTCAGATGCACTTCGTTGGTGAAGTCGAACAGGCCGGGCGCACAGTTGGCGAGGTTGTTGGCCTGAGTGTAGGTCGGTTGGAAATACTCCCAGCGAATCCCGAACTCCAGGCTCAGCTTGCGGTTCACGTGCCAGCTATCCTCGACGAAGGCTTCCGGCTCGGTGAACCGGAAATGGCCGATCGGATCGTAGCTTGCCTCCGAATAGGTGCGGACGTTGCCGAGCAGCGCGTCGGCGAGCGAATTCGCCGACGTGTTGGAATTTCCGCTCTGATTGAAATTTACGTTGCCGGTGTATGCGGTCTGGCCATTCTGATCCTTCCGGTTGCGGATGATTACGAAACCCGCGCGAATGGTGTGCGGCCCGCGCACGATTGTCAGGTTGTCGGCGAATTGGATATCCGTGGTGGGAGAAATCTGCACGCCGCCCGGACCTTTGGCCGATGCGTACCCGCTGACGGCGACGTCGGGAATCCCATTGTGATATTCGCCACCGGAGTAGAGTGTCGGAAACTGAAAGCCATAGGTGTCGCGCAGCCAGGATGCGCCTTGAGGAAAGTAATGCTGGCCATTCCAGGCGGCGCCGGCGCGAATTTCATTGATGACCGTCGGCGCGGGCAGCCACGTTTCCGCCAGCAGGACGCTCTTTCCCGGCCGATTGCGGATTTCGGGCGTTACTGGCACTTCCGTGCTGGAACCGGTGCCGCTCGGCAGGTAGATCTGGTTGTAATCCTCTATATAGCGCGCGTAGATCGTGTGGCGGTCGTTGATTCGATAATCCAGGCGCGCCAGATCTTCGCGGTAATCGAGCGGATTGGAACCTTCATACGTCGTGTTGTTGGAGATCTGCTTGTCGGTGAAAACGACCGCCTGCGAATGCCCGTACCGGTAGAGATTCGCAATGGCTCGTCCATCGGCGGTGATCATTGAGGCCGGAATAATATCGCCGGGAATCGGGGTTTTGGTGCCGGGAAAGTCGAGCGTCTTCACGCCATTGAAATTTCCGTCCAACTCCGCGTTCGTCGGAAGCGTTGTCCGCGACGGCGCTTGTTGTTGGCGGAGAATCTTCCATTGTTCTCCCACGAAGAAAAATACCTTGTTGCGGAAGACCGGCCCGCCGACATCGTAGCCGAAATTGTTAAAGCGTAACTCGGTGTTGTTGGGCGCGAAGAAATTGCGCGCGTCGAGGGCGTCGTTGCGGAGGTACTCAAACGCGCCGCCGTGAAATTGATTCGTGCCGTTCTTGGTTACGATATTGAACGCCGCTCCCGACATCCGCCCGTATTCGGCTGAAAAATTCGAGGTCTGGATTTTGACCTCCTGAATAAAATTTGAGTTGACGTTGTTAATCAAGCTGCCGTTGCTCCCGCCATCCATATTGAATGCGCCGTCGATGGTCAGGTTATTAGAGTTGCTGCGATGCCCGTTCACCACCTGATTGGTGGCGCTTAGACTGGTGGTGACGCTGAACGAATCGGGGTTGGTGACAATGACGCCGGGAACCAGCGTCATCAGTTCCTCATAGTTGCCGCCATTCAGCGCCAGATTATCCACCTGCGTCTGGTCGATGACGCGCGACAGCTCGCCGGAAACGGTGTTCAGCATTTCAGTTTGCGCGGCTACTACGTCGACCGTCTGCGATACGCTTCCGATCTGAAGACGAAAATCGACGGTGAGATGGCCATCCGCCTCCAGATTAAATCCGCTGTGCGACTCGCTTTTGAAGCCCGGCTGGTTGACCTCGACGGTATAGAGGCCCACCGGCAAATCGTTGGCGACATAGAAACCTTGCGCGTCGGTGACAACATTGCGAGTGTCCTGGGTGCCGGGATTGCGAACCACGACTCCGGCGGCGGGGATCACGGCGCCTTCCGAGTCGGTGACCGTGCCGGATATTCTGCCGGTCGTGGTTTGAGCGGTAACACGACCGGCAGCCGCGCCCAGAAGGCAGCAGACAAGCGGCAAGCTGGCGGCACAACCATGAAAACGCATCGGGATCCCCCGCTTCCCGCCCGGTCCGGCGGGGAGAATTAATCGGACTATACCACAGCGGCCCCCAACGCAGCGCGGAGTAAACGGGACACGAGGCGGAGCCCTCCGAAGCCGTACGCGGCATCGCCATCAAGCGCGCCGAAGCGCAGCGGGCAGCGGCGGCCGCCAACGCGCATGGCGATCGGAAACGCGTGCCGGCCGGGACGCTTCGCGAAGCATCGCCGCGCCCGCGCCATGAACAAGACCGGCGATGCGCGGTTGACCGGCCGCCTACGTCACCTTCAATTTCTTCAGGTCCGCACGAGGCCGCGGGTAGCGCAGTTTCAGCGATTCCAATGTCTGAATCAGGATGCCGGAAATGGCCAGATTGCGGACCCATTTCTTGTTGGATGGGATAACGTACCACGGCGCCCAACCGGTGCTGCATTCGCGCAGGACATCCTCGTAAGCCCGCTGGTATTCGTTCCAGTGCCTGCGCTCGGCGAAATCGGCATCGGAGATCTTCCAGTTTTTGGAAGGCGTATCGATGCGTTCTTCGAAGCGCTTTTTTTGCTCCCCCTTGCTGATGTGGAGGAAGAACTTGACGATCTTCACGTTGTTTTCGGCGAGCATCCGCTCAAAAGAATTAATCTGAGCGTAGCGTTCGCTCCAGACGCCGTGGGGAACCAGCTTGTGGACCCGCGCCACCAGCACATCCTCGTACTGGGACCGGTTAAAGATGCCGATGTCTCCGCGCTCGGGCACTGCTTGGTGAACGCGCCAGAGGAAATCGTGCGACGCCTCCTCGGCCGACGGCACTTTGAAGGACGTTACGCGGCAGCCTTGCGGATTAACGCCGGACATGACGTGGCGGATGGCGCCGTCCTTGCCCCCTGCGTCGAGGGCCTGCAACACAATCAGCAACGCGAACCGGCGGTCGGCGTAGAGCAGGCTTTGCAGCTCCGCGAGCCGCTCGATATTTTTCGGCAGCAGCTTTTCGGCGTGCGCCTTATCGCGGAAGTGGAGCGCGGAATCGGGGTCGAAATCGGCTAATCGAACTTTATGGCCGGGCTTGACGAGGCAGCGGTCGAGGGAACTCATCCGCTGCCATCATAGCGCTTCGGAGCCGGATTACGAACCCCAAAGCTCGTTGACCGGACCGTAGAGATCCTGCTCGGAGAATGGCACGTATTCGAAGCCGCGGCCAAACGGGTCGTCGTAGCGGATGGTGGTCCAGTCGATCCCCATGGCCGAGTAGATGGTGGCTTCGATATCCTCCGGGTAAACGACGCGGCCGCGCGACCAGCCGAAATCGGTGGTCATGGCGCCGGTGGGGTCGGTAGCGCCGTGGGTAACCCCACCCTGGACGCCGCCCCCAGCGAAGACGGCCGATTGTTGCAACCAGTGGTCGCGTCCCCCGGCGGCGGTTACCCCTCCGACGGTGCGTCCGAATTCACCCACCATCACCACCAGCGTATCGTTCAGCAGACCGGAAGATTGCAGGTCGGCCAGCAGCGCGCCGACGCCGTTATCGAGCGGCGTTCCCATCGTATACATGTTGTTGCCCTTAGGATTTTGCTGGCCGTAGATATCGATGTGCATGTCCCAGCTTCCAAAGCTGATTTGAATGAATCGCGTTCCTTGATTGGAGGCCAGCACTTGTTTGGCCACCAGACAGGAATTGCCGAACGAGGTGCTGCCGTAGCGCATGCTGTCGGCGGTGTTGAAGCTGAAGGCCTGGCTGACGACCGGGTTATAGGTGAGATTTTTGGCGGCGCTGTAGAACTCGTCATAATCCTGCATGTCGGTGCTGTAGGGCGAGTTGACACGTAATGGATCGTCGATCTGGTGCAACCGGGTGAGCAACGTATTCAGGCGCGGTTGGCCCAGCGGATTCGTCGTATTGGGAACTCCGGACAGCGCGGCCGATGTCGGCTGGTTCAGCCGGAACGGCGCGTAGGTAGCCGGGAAGTATCCCTGGCCGACGCCCGATGGCGAGTTCAGCGCCAGGAACGTGGGGAACACCTGTCCGGGCTGGCGCTCCGAAGCCTTCTCAATAGCTACGACGCTGCCGATATTAGGGGCGATGTCACCCAGCGCCGCCGCCGGATTGCGGCCAATCTGCGACCAAGCCTGCGCCAGCGTGTGGACCAGAGCGTGCGCCTGCATGGATCGCACGATGGTCATGTTCGGCAACTGCTGCGCCATCTTCGGGAACAGTCCGGTCGGCCAGGAGATGCCGTTCACGGTCGCCGGATTGAAATTTGACGGCGTCGTGCCGTTGACCATCTTCACGTCGAACGAGTCGGTATGGCTGATGGCGCCGGTGAGCAGGATGAAGATGCAGTTCTTCGCGGTGTTCTTGGTCTGCTGGCTTTGCGTCGTGATTTGCGCGGCCTTGGCATTGCCTACCAGGTACGATCCAACGACGCCCGAGCCTACAATTTCGAAGAACCGGCGCCGCGTGAAATGCGGGCGATTGAAAAACGTGTAGTGGTGGTGCGGATGATTCTTGACGAATCGCTCGTATTTATCCCGTTCGCTCATGACCGATCTCCTAGTAGTTGAAGACGAAATCGACTTTGTTATAGAGGGACCACAACAGGTTTTCCGCTTCCTGGTTCCGGTTCCCATCGGCAAGATTGCTCACTGCGGCGGTCATTTCGGCCGGCGTCGGGTACCGTGATAATACGGCCAGAAACAGATTGTTGACAAGCTGGTCGTTGGGCAAATTCAGATTCTTCACCAGCAGACTGCTGGCCGGGCCGGTGGACTTCACGCGGCTCATAATGAAGTTATCGTTCATCAAATCCAGCGCCTGCGAGATCGAACCATCCTGCCGGCGCGGTTGATCGTCGCGGTTGCCGCGCAGAAACGCGTTCAGGAAATTATTCACCGCACCGTTGTTCCCGTCGGGCGTTCCAAGCGGCTGCGGAAGTTGCATGGCCCAATTGGTGGTGATGCCGTAGGCTGTCATCAGGTTGTAAGTTGGAAGGATGTTGCTCGATTGCGCGACTGCGTCATGCAATTCCTCCGACCACAACCGGCGCACCAGCTTGCGGCCGAACAGGTTTGCCGAGTTGGGATTCCAGGTGCCGCTGTAGCGCGACGATAACTGATAGGTTTTTGAGTTGACAATTTCGCGCATCAGCGATTTCAGATCGTACTTGCTGTTGATGAAATCCTGAGCCAGCGCGTTCAGCAAGCGCGGATTCGACGGCTGCAGGGTCCACGGGCTGGGGGGCGGATTATCCGGATCGAGCCGCGCCATGTCGAACGTGTCCGACGGACTGACGATGCCGATTCCGAAGAAGTACTCCCAGACATAGTTCACAGTGGCGCGCGCGAATTGAAAATCGGAAGTCACGTCTTGCGCCAGCGCCTGCCGGTAATTCTGGCCCGGCTGCGCCTTGGCGCCGCTGAGCAGATACACCGGCGGATACGTTTTTTGCGTGCCGATGGGCTGGCGCGGCGGCCGGTTGCCGGTCGTCGTATTTAGCGCGTAGTCGGTCTTATAACGCGTATCATCCGACGTTCCCCAATAGTACGGACTGTTCCTTACCGTGGAGTCGATGCGGGTCAGCGAAGTGTAGGTATGGGAGAGGAACGACGACATCCCCCAGGCCTGATTGCGCGTGACGCCGCTGGCCCAAAGGTTAATAGAATCCAGGTGGCCCCGGCCGTTATGGCACAGCAGGCAATTTAGATTGGCAAGCCCAAGAAACGTGGTGGCGATATTGGCCGTCTGCTGATCCCAAACATCCTGCACGGGACCGCCCCCGACGACGCCGCCCACGATAAAGCTCAACTCGCCCTGCTGATAGCTGTTGTCGCCCTGGTCGGAGATCAGCTCGCGCGCCATTTGGTCGTATGGCTTGCCGGACGATAACGAATTGCGGACGTATGAGTTAAAGGCCGTAACCGTCTGCGGAAAACGCGTGATCTGCGTGTTCTGAGAGTTGTTCTGGTAGAGATCGCCAAAGAACATCGTCCATTTGTCGAGCCACGCGGGGGATCCGAGCAGCGATTCGACCAGTTTGGTCCGCTTGTCGGGCGACGAATCGTTTGTGAAGCTGACCACTTGATCGGCGGTCGGGATCTTACCGGTAAGATCCAGCGTGACGCGCCGGAGAAACTCGAAATCGTTGGTGGGGGGCGCGGGCTGCATGCCGGCCGCCTGCAGGCCTTGAAAGATGTAGCGGTCGATGGTGTTGGTGGAGGAGACCTGCTGGTCGGCTGCGGTGCGGCTGTCGCCCGGGACGGGAGGTAACGCCGATGCTACCTGCGCGGTCATCAGTGCCCGCGGGGAAGCCTGGCCAGACGATAAGCCCTTTGCCATGAATCCCGCCTGGACAAACTTGTCATGATTCGGACCAAAGAACGAGCACTGCGATTCGGACACCGGGATCTGCGGCCCATCCTCGGCGCCCTGCTGCTGAGAGTATACAAATCCGGCCAGCGATAATCCGGTCACCGCCGCCCCGAGAGTCAACGTTCGTATTTTCACCATGAGTTCATGCTCTTCCCGACGCCGTCGTCAAACTATTCCTATCGTCATAAACACCGTCTGCCATTAAGAAGATGCGGCGTGAGGGGGATTTAATTTGGCATGGTCTGTGTCGGCAACTAGTACTAGTGTGCATGATTACGGCTCGCGCCGAGGCTTCGGTCCGGAAATCGCGCCCAACGCAGGCCTCCGGCCGCTGTGCGCTTCGCTTTATCGCGCACAACGCAGGCCTCCGGCCGCTGTGCGCTAAGATGAATCTGTAGCCCGCATGGTGTTCCTTCTCCGTCATCGCATCCAGTTTGTCATCCTGTTTGTTACGTTGGCGGTCCAAGTGGTGTTTGGCCTTTGGGTCCTCGCCATCCCGCGCGTTCGGCTCTCACGCCGGCTGCAAACTCTTACTGCGGCGGTGGTGCTGCTTCTGAGCTTCTGGTTATGCGCGGCTGCTTTGCTCGACTTCGCACGGATCGCCCGTTCC
>JBDTAT010000398.1:0-10730 GCA_039924505.1 Bryobacteraceae bacterium | reverse complement strand
CGCACTCCTCCAGCACCTTCAAGGTAAGATCCTTCGGAATCACCATGACGCCGTCGTAATCGGCGAAGATGAAGTCGCCCGGGTTCACTTGCACGGTGTCGGTCAGCTCGCCCGAGACCAGCACGGGCACCTCACAATCGACCAGCGCCCAGCGCCCAAACGACTCCACCGGCGTGCGATAGCGGGTAAATACGGGGAAACCCATGGAGATCAGTTTGCCGGTGTCGCGCGTGCCGCCGTCCACCAGCGCGCCGGCGGCCCCGTGCGCCGCGGCCGTCGTGGCGCTCAGTTCGCCGTACATCGCGATCGGAAAAGGGGTTCCGCGGTCGCGGACCTCAATGCAGGGGCGCCGCATCCGCTTGATCGCCTCCAACCGCTTGTAGCGCAGGGCGTCGTTGCGCTCGCAGCTCATCGTGCCCTTGACGGTGAACGCCGGCCCGGCGAGTTTCATCTCCGGCGTCAGCGGCGCGAACTCGTGCGACAATACCTGGTTCGGCAATCCGAAATGCTCCAGGACATCGTAGATCGCGCCCGCGTAGAGGTCGCGATACCGCGCGGCCGTCTGCTCCATTCCATCGATAGTTGACAATTCCGACTGCATCTATTTCCTCCTCAAAACTCCAGGTCTTCATGCGAAAGTCAGCGGTTGCCCATATACGCCGGAGCTCGCAGTCGCCCGAAAGCCCCATTCCGAGCCGTGACCGTAAGGGAGCGGTTGCCCATATACACGACCGCCTTGCTTGCGGTCCCCGTTTCCACAATCCGCGCGCGTTCCGCTGCGTCCGGATTTCCGGCTATCGGCGCGATCGCGCGCCCATTCCACCCTCTGCGCCTCTCACCCGAGAGGGCGCGCCCTTCGAGCCTCATGCCACCCCCTCGGCGCCCGCGGGACGCAGAGAACTCCGGTCTCTCTTCATTCCCCAGAGAATCAGAGACGCCAGCACGTGCATCGAACCGGCAATCGCGAAAACGATCGCGTAGGAAGAGCGGTCCAGCAGGAAGCCGGTCAACAGGCTGAACAGCATCCCTCCGCCGCTGCCGGCAGTGCCCACCAGTCCCTGAACGGACCCGACAACCTGTTCCGGAAACACGTCGGAGATCAGCGCCGACGTGTTAATGAACCACACGAAGCACACGAACGCGGCCACCGAGATCAACAGCATTGCCAGGCTTGTAGAGCGTATCCAGCCGGTCGCTATTCCGAGCGGCGCAATCGCGGCCGCGCCGTAGAGCACACGCCGGCGGGCGGTGGCTGGAGCCACGCCCGCGCGGATCAGCCAGTCGGATGCGGCCCCGCCGAACACGCCTCCAAGACCCGCGGCCACAAACGGAATCCAACCGTACAGGCCGATTTCGGCCAGACTGAAGCCGCGCGCGCGTGTCAGATACTCGGGTGTCCAGAACATGTAGAAATACCAGACGGGATCGGCCAGCAGGCGCGCAAAGAAGATCGCCTGAACGTTGCGGTCCTTCAGCAGGTCCGTCCAGCGCAGCGGGGCTGCCACCGCGCGCTCGAACGCCGGCGCCTCGGGCCGATGATAAATGTGCAGCCACACCACAACCCAAACCAGTCCCAACGCCCCCGGCGCCAGAAACGCGAGCCGCCAGCCGTAACGCAGCGTGATCCATGCGATCAGCGGAGGAGCGAAAATGGCGCCGACCGAGCTGCCCGATGAGTAGATCGCGATCGGCAATCCCCGCTCGGTCTTCGCGAACCAGCTCGTGGTGGCTCGCAACGCCGCCGGATAGTTGGCCGGCTCTCCAATTCCCAGAATGAAGCGGTAGATGCCGAGACTGAGGGCGCCGGTCGCGAGACTGTGCAACATGGTCGCGATCGACCACCAGACGATGCTCGCAGCCATGCCCACGCGCTCGCCGATCCAATCGACGAACCGGCCGCCTACCGTATACATCACCGTGTAGCTGGCCAGGAACGCCGAGACGATATGAGCGTAGTCCTCGTTCGTCAGCTTGAATTCGTTGCGTATCAGCGGCGCCACCACCGACAGCGTTTGCCGGTCCATGTAGTTCAATAGCGTGGACACGGTGATCCACGCCGTGATGAACCAGCGCAACGTGCCCGCCTCCGCCGGACTCCGCGTGTCTACGCCGGCTGCCTTCATTGCTCGTTTTGCAAACGGATGGTTTTTATCTGGTAAGGCCGCAGCGTCAGGCTCTGTTGCGCGGCGCCGCCGCGGTCCTCTTCCAGCAGGTTGACCTCGCGGAAGCTGTGTTCCTTTCCCAGGAACGAGACCGGCGTGGTTACGGTGCGTCCGGTGGTCTCGAAAAATCGCAGCACGATGCCGCCTCCCGTGTCCGCCTTCTTCACCGCGCTGAGCACCAGTCCATCCGCCTTCAGCGGCAGGAACGAATGCGTTGGCGGGAGCGACTTGTGCGAAATGTCATCCACCACGCTGACCGGTAGCAGGGGATGGTTGAAGGCCATGCCCGCTTGATAGGACTTGTTCGCCCGCCAGTCTCCGCTGCCCGAGGAGAGTGAATAGTGAAACTGATATGTCCCCGGCGGAGGATACTGCAAGGAGCCAATCTGGTCGCCGCGGACCACCTTAACTGAAGTGAAGCGCGTGCCCCGGACCATCTCGGCTCGAATCGTCGCGCCGTCCAGGCGCACGAACTGGTGGTCGGACGCGAGCGTCACGCCCCAATCGGGAACGCCGGCAAAAATCCAATCGTGAATCTGCCGGGCCGAAAGCCAGGAATCTTTCTTGATCTCGTCCACTTGGTGGGGTCCCGAATTGGGCAGAATGTTGCCGGCGGCGTTGGATCCGAACGGCACGCCATACTGTATCTCGACGCCGGACGCCGCTACCGGGAACAACTGCTCCAGCCGCACATATCGCGGGTGCTTCCACTCGACGGTGTTCTCTACCTCCACACGTTTCGAGTCCTTGTATAAGACGATCCGCTGCGTGACCGGAATATCGATGGTGTGTCCGCTGATCCGGATCACCGCCCGCACCGCGTTGTTCTCCTCGACGGCGACGCTGTCAACGCTGGTCGGGAACGTGCGGCCGCTGAGCGGCTCGATGCCTACATAATTGCCACCGCGCTCCTCGGTGGCTACAATCTCCATCGCTTGAACCACGTCCCGGCCGAGCGTCTTGTCGAATACCGCGACGCGGCCCGTCGCTTTGTCCACCGTGACGCGGTACGAGTCGTTCTCCATAATGTCCGAGCCGAGCGGCCGGCGCGGCTCCTTCAGATCGTTATCCCGGTCCAGGGTGAATCGCGCCGCCGGCGCAAGGCTCTCCGGCCCGCTCGCCGGACGCAGGTAGTAGGTCTTGTAGCCGAGCGACGGCACGTTGCGCGCCACAAACACGATTTCGACCGCGCGCGAGATGTTTTCGCTATACTCCTGCACGTGGAAAGGAACGGAAGTGCCGTGCTCGTCCACCAGGCGCATACCCTGGCGGTACTCGCCGAGGTCGCGCGGGGCCACGTCTCCGTACAAGGTCACATGCGCGCGCACGACATCGTCGCGTTCCCATCCGAGGGGGTTGAAGACCACCACCGGCGTGCTCCCTGGGATCGGGATCTCCACGCGCTCCGCAATATTCCGCAGCATGTCCCGGAGGATCTCGCCGCCGCGCAGGATCGCCAGCTCGTCGTAGCCCTTCTTGCGGTCGTCGCCAATCTTTCCGCCCTGGCCATCGTGGTTATGATCCATGGATTCGATGAGTTTCTTCCATAGGAAATCGAGTGTCTGTTGCGGGTAGTCCGCATAATGCAGCGAGTAATTGATAGCCGCGAACTCTTCCGCCTCGCGCAGCGTATTGGTCGCCGGAATCACCAGCGGCCACATGTGCGGGAGCGAGGCGACGATATTCGGCCACGAAGATGGAATCTCTCCTGAAAGCTCCGGGAGACCCGCCGTCTTCGACGCCTTGGCGAAATAATTGTCCGGTGTCGAAAACTCAAAATGCGGAAGCCGCTTCACATTCTCTATCAACTTTTCATTCGGCGCCCACAAGTCGCTGCCCCAGTTCATAAAAATGGGACCGGGGGTGGTGTCAGCCACCTGCGCCACTTCCTTGTCGATTTCCGCGCGCCGCTTCGCATCCAATTCTTCGTGCAGTCCGAGATGCGCCCCCCAGCCGTAGCCCTTCAAGCTGAACCAGACCAATTCGCGCGACCCGTCCGGAGATTTCCAATAGAATAGCGCCTTGTCGCTGGGCCCCATACGCGTCATCACCATGTAGGGAGTGTCCGACTCCTGCAGGATCTGCGGATACTGAGGCGTGTAGCCGGGCAGGTCGCCCAGGTGGTCGGTTTGCGGATCGACCCCAAAGACCGATCGCGCGTAGCGCTTGCCATAGACCAGGTTGCGCGCCAGCACCTCGCCGTCGGGCAAGCCCTGGAAAATAGCCGCCCACTTCGGTGCGATCTCAATGTGGCCCGCCTTAACCAGCCGCTTGAAAACCGCCAGATCCTCCGAGCCTTCATGGCTGTCGGCGTAGTTGGCCACGAAATTGTCGTCTTCGAGCAGGAAACGGAATTCGGGATGCTCGCCGGCCAACCGGACCGCCTTGGCGATAATCCGGTTGCCCCGCGCTAGGCACTCCTCGCGCGTCCCTCCCCAGAAAAAGTCCAGGTGCGAGAAGGGAACGACATAGACCGTGCGCGGCGCCTGCGCGTCCACGCCCGCGCTCATCGCCAGTACCACTACCGAGAGCAAGACGGATCGCGAGTTCATTGTTTCCTCAGAAAATAAGTCTCAGCGCCAACTGGCTCACCCGCGCATCCGACGCCGAGCTGATGACGCCGAAGCTGCTGGTCCCGAAGGTGGTCCCTGGGCCGCCGAAGTTGACGTTGTTCAGCACATTGAAAAACTCCGCGCGGAACTGCAAATTGAAGCGCTCGGCAATATGCGTGTTCTTGATCGCCGAAAAATCGAAGTTAAGCGTGCCCGGCGCCCGCACGTCCGGCAGGGTCCGCGCGACATCGCCGAAGGTGAACGCCGGAGGCTGCGAGAAGACAGCGGTATTGAAGTATTCGTTCAGCCGTTGCTCCACGGGGCCGCTGAGCGCCGCACTGGTCCCGTTGTTATTGGGCCGCGAGCCGCCCCCGAGCGAGTTGGTCTGATTGTTGGCCGTGCCCAGGCCCAGCGGCAGCCCGGACTGAACGGTCGTAATACCGTTGACTTCCCAGCCGCCGATCATCTTTCCGGCAAACGAGCCCGCGCCGCCCAGAAGCGCGTGACCCGGGCCGAACGGCAACTGCCAAGTGTAGCTGACCACGAAGCGATGCGGAACATCGACGTTTTCAAGCGATCGTTCGCCGCGCAGATTATTGCTGTCCTGAATGCCCGGATTGGCGAAATTGATGGAGAGACGTGAGCCGGCGTCGCCGATCAGCTTGGAGAACGTGTAGGCGGCGAGCACGGTGACGCCTTTGCTGAAGCGGTGCTCGAACTTCGCCTGGAGCGAGTGATAAATCGAATCGCCTTCATGCACCGCCCGCACGCTGACGCTGTTGAACTCCGGGTACGGCCGCAAGAGCGTCTCGCGGGAAACCGTCGCCTGGCTCAGAGGACCGGTCTGAATCACGCCAAAAAACGGATTGGCAACCTGCTGCAGCAGCGCCGGTCCTTGGGCCAGATAGGCATCCGGAAGCTGATCGGCCTGAATGTCCACCGGCAGCCCCGTTCCCTTGGACCCCGCGTAGGCGACGTCCAAGAGATTTTGTCCCGGAAGCTGGCGCTGAATGTCCAGATTCCACTGCTGCGCATACGCGCTTCGATCCTGGTGGTACACGGTCACCAGATCCTGCCCCAGCAGAGAAAGTAATTTTTGACTGTTGCCCGGCGGCTGGATGATCCCCTGCGGAAACGGATTGCCGAGGTTGTTTGCCGGAGTGATACCGCCGTTCAGGGAGCTGACAAACGGCGTAGTGGCGGCGAATCCGGCGCTGCCAAGGTTCGTGCCCTGATCGTCGCCGGTCGCGGGCAGGAAAAAGAGGCCGTAGCCGCCGCGAATCACCGTGGAAGGCGTCAGGCTGTATCCGAGTCCGAAGCGCGGGCCCCAGTGATTCCAGTTGGTCAGTTTCTGCCGCGAGGAGTCGCCGTTCACTCCGGCGAACTCCAGTCCTCCGAGCAGATTCGGCAAGCCGGCTTGTGGCCCAACCGGGTTGACGGCGGCCGGGTCGAACCAGCTCAACCGGTTATATCGCTCGTTGCGGCCGGTTTCGATTTCGTAGCGCATGCCCAGATTCAGCGAGAGCTTCGAAGTCGCGCGGAAATCGTCCTGAATATATCCGCCGAAATAGCGGTAGGAGATGGAAACCGCCGGGGTGTTGTCGATGGAGCCGGAGGATGGATAGCCGAGCAGGAAGGATGCGACATTGCCGCGCTGGCGCGCGAATGGTGCGCGGTTAAGAAAATCTTCTTCGTGCATTTCCGTGACGTGACCGGCACACCGCGATGCTTCCGCGAAACGTTTCACGACAACGGCCCGACGGACATGACGCAGATGCTACGCGTCTATCACGAATGCGGATTTGAGGGCCCGATGCGGCCGGACCACGCGCCCACTTTGCATGGTGAGTCCAACGATCAGCCGGGTTATGCGATGGGAGGCAAGGTATTCGCGATCGGTTACATGAAGGGCGCGATGGACGCGCTAGGGATTCCCTATGCGGGAGGAGGATTCGCTCCATAAAGAACGGCGCGGCGCATGCCTTATCGTAAGGCCCGAAGTACGGCGGTGTGGATCTGGGGGCGGGCCGAGGCTATCAGTTCGTCCTCGCGCGTCGGAAATACGCGGTTGGTTAGCAGAATGATGAAGGCATCGCGGTCAAAATCGATATATACCGAAGTGCCGGTGAAGCCGGTGTGCAGGATTGCGTGAGGGGAAGCTAAATCCCCGGCGAAACAACCCGGGGCCGGCGTGTCCCAGCCTAATGCGCGGCTGCTGCCAGGGGGTAGATTCTGGCGCGTTGTGAATAACTCAACCGTGCTGTTTTTGAGTATCCGCTTCTGCCCGTACGCGCCGCCATTCAAAATCATCTGCGCATAAATCGACAGATCGCCGGCCGAGGAAAACAATCCGGCGTGTCCGCTGACGCCGCCCATGGTGTAGGCGTTCTCGTCGTGTACTTCGCCGTCGACAAACCGATGCCTCAGAACGCGATCGAATTCGGTCGGTGCAATGCGGTAGAGCAGCCGGCGGGAAGGCCGATACCCCGTGCTGGTCATTCCCAGCGGCCCAAACACATGCGCGCCGAGAAACACGTTCAGCGGCTCGCCCGCGATTCGCTCGATAACATCGCCGAGCAAAATGAAGTTGGGATCCCGGTACTTGAAGTGGGCGCCCGGAGGCGTGGCCAGGGGGACTGTATAAATCTGTTTCAGAATTCCCCGTTTGGTCGAGGCTTTCTTGTACATAAGCCCAGGCGTGGGAATGCCCGAACTGTGGGTCAGCAACTCTCGGATGGTGACTTGTGCGTGCCCGGGGGTTCCGCCAAACTCGGGCACATACTTCACCACCGGCGCATCCAGCGCCAGTTTATTTTCCTGATAGAGAATCGCGGCCGCGCTGGTGGTCCCGATCACCTTCGACACGGAGGCAAGGTCGAAAATCTCGTCGGTTCTCATGGCCGGCGAACTCGGGAGGTAGCGTGTTCGCCCGAAAGCCTTCAATGCCACGAGCGATCCGTGCTGGCCGACAGCCAGGACGGCGCCGGGAAACGCGCCGGCCTCAATCCAGCGGTTAACCGTATCGAAGGCGACCTGAAATCGCACGTCCTGATTCGCAGTGGCGGTCGCGAGCGTAGAGTGTTCCGCTCCGGGGACCGTGCCGGCAGGAGCGGCGGCGAAGATCGAACCGATCGCAATCAGCGCGGTTAATGAGATTCGCACTGGAAACTCGCGCACAACGGAGCGCGGCGGCAGCGTGTTTCCAGTTGCTTTGATGGGCGCCGCCGCGCCCTGTGCGCTCACGTTAGAAATCCAGCCGCAATGCAAATTGCAAAACCCGCGGCGCGTTCGCGGTCGACGTGACCACTCCGAAGGTGCTGCCGGTAATCGAATTCCCCGGCGGACTGAATTGCGGCGTGTTGTTGAGGTTGAACGCCTCGCCCCGGAACTGCAGCCGGTAATTCTCGCGGATGGGGAACGAGCGCAGGATCGCGAAGTCCACGTTGGTCAGGCCCGGACCGAATACGTTTGGCAGCGTCCGTGAGGAATTTCCCCAGGTGTAGGGA
This sequence comes from Bryobacteraceae bacterium, assembly GCA_039924505.1. Taxonomy (GTDB): domain Bacteria; phylum Acidobacteriota; class Terriglobia; order Bryobacterales; family Bryobacteraceae; genus JBDTAT01. The sequence continues at coordinate 2,510 of JBDTAT010000398.1, read as the reverse complement.
AGCGGGTTGCTGAAGGCCGCCGTGTTGAACCATTTTGCCAGCGTAGGCTGGGACACCGAAGCGGAGACTCCGGGAACGACGTCGGGCCGGTTGCCGCCGCCCGGGACGGATGCGGAAAGCGCGATCGGCTCACCGGTTTCCATGGTGCTGATCACGTTCACCTGCCAACCGCCCAGCACATTCCGCAAAAATGGATTTCTCAGCGTACTGCCCGGCATGGCCCACAGCGCTGTCAGCACCAGACGCTGCGGGACGTTCGCCAGACTTAGCGATTTCTCCAAGCCCAGACTATTCCAGTTTTGAACCGCCGTGCCAATGTCTTCGCCCGGACGGCTTTGCGTGGTGTTGTCTCCAAGATCGAGCGTCTTCGACCACGTATAGGCGCCCAAAATAGAAAATCCATGCGAGAAGCGTTTCTCCAGTTTCAACGCCAGAGCGTTGTAAGTGGAATCTCCCAGGAATTGATATCCGCCATCCACACTCGTGAACTGCGGAAAGGGCAGCAGGGACTGTTGCCTGGTGATGGTGGCTGTGCTGAGCGGTCCCGAAGTAATGATTCCAAGGAACGGATTGGGAATCGACTGCTGAAGCGCGGTTCCCAAGGCAAAGTTCGCCGGTGACAACACGTTCAGCGGCTCGTCGTACATCAGTAGATGCGTTCCGTGGCTGCCCACCCAGGCGGCTTCCACCAGCCAATTCGGCTTCGGCTCGAATTGCACTGTGAAGTTCCACTGCTCCGCATATCCTCGTTTCGTGTTCCGCAACTCGCCGTTAACCGGCGTCCCGATACCCGTCAAGGCGCCCAGGCTGCTGCCGGTGGGACGATTGATTCCATCCGGAAACGGGTTGTCGAGAGTATTGTATGGAGTCAATCCGCCGTCGACGGTGGATACCATCGGCGTGGTCGCCGTATAACCGGTGGAAGGGTAGGCGGCGCCGACTGTGGGAATGTACATGATTCCGTAGCCGCCGCGGACGACAACCCTACTGGCGGCCTGATAGGCAAAGCCGAAGCGCGGCCCGAAGTTTTTCAAGCTGGGATCGATCAGCCCGTCCGGCACGCCGTTGACGCCTGGAAAAATCAGTCCGCCCTTCAATTGCATTCCGGGAACGGACAACGGCGAACTAACGTTCGGATCGAAATTGGTCAGCACGTTGTAGCGGTCGTGTACGGCGCTCTCGTATTCCCACCGTAAACCGAGATTCAGGGTCAGCTTGCGGGTGATCTTCCAGTCGTCTTGCAGGAAGAGAGCTTCGTAGCCGAAAGTCTTGGTGTTGTCGGTGGTATATCCGGCGCTGGCGCTGGACGGATCGCCGAGGAGGAATGACGCTACGCCATAACCGGCGCTGGAACTGGCTTGCAGCGGATTCGGCCCCTGCGTAAATCCGCGGGAAAAGGTATAGGCGCCGTAGGGCGACGACGTGCCCCAATCGTTTCTCCGGTACTGCCGGTATTCATATCCGAACTTCAACGTGTGGCTCGAAAATATTTTCGTAAGCGCGACGCTGGCGCTGCTGGTGGACGACGGATTCCCCAAGTTATCCGGGCGACCGAACGTGCTTGCGTCGGTGATGCCGACGCGGGGGAAGCCTGGGCCTTTGCCATAACCGTGCTGCGCTTCCTGCATCAGTGCAGCCGGGAAGCCGAGGCTCGAGAGATCGAAGCCTTGCGCCGGAGCATAGTAATGCTCGTCTTCCCGGTTCACGCCGGCTTTCGCATCCAGCAGAAACGTAGGGCTGAGCGTATCGGTGTAGCCGAGAAATCCGCTGTGGTGTGGAATCAGGACGCTTCTGCCGTCGTAGTCGGCCGCGTCGCCGAAATAATTGGGTTGATACCAATCGAGAGAACTTTGCGTGTACCGTCCCGAGATTCTCCGGGCAGCGCCGAGGTTGTAATCGATCTTGGTGGTGACGGTGTCGTTGTTCAGCGGCTTGGTGCCCGAAAGAAACGTGTTCTGCGCCTGCGTGTTCGGCAACCCGGCAAGATTCGGCTTGGGGTAGTAATTCAAAATGGCCGCGGCGACCGGGCTGATGCGGCTGGCCGGGATGACATTACCGGGGAAAGGGCTGCGAATGTAACTCCCAGGCTTGGCTGGATCGGGACCGGTGGTTTGCGGATCGTAGATGGCGATCAGCGCGCCGCTGGATGTCAGGGTGTGCGAAAAGTCGCCGGCGCGCTGCAGAGCGGTGGGCGACGTGATGGTTTCACTCAGCGTCGGACGCTCCCGGATACCCTCGTAGTCGACGAAGAAAAACAATTTGTCTTTCTTGATGGGACCGCCGAGCGACCCGCCGAATTGATTGAAAACCAGCGGAAGGACTTTCGAGCCGGAACGGTTCGCGAAAAACTCGTTGGCGTCAATGGCGGAGTTTCGCAGGTACTCGAAGAGGCTGCCGTGAAACTGGTTGGTGCCCGACTTACTGATCACGCTGATAATGCCTCCGCCGGTCCGGCCGAATTCGGCGGACATATTGTTGGTAAGCACCCGGAACTCCTCGGTGGCCTCCAC
>JBDTAT010000397.1:0-3217 GCA_039924505.1 Bryobacteraceae bacterium | reverse complement strand
GCCGGTAATTCGTAATTCAGGTTTACCGTCGGAAGCTGAGGTATGTCGTAGCCAGATGCGCTCCGGCTATTTCCTGCGTTGTACGGATTCTCCAGTTGCTGGCCTTCCACACCGAAATACCCGGATGCGCCTTCATCCATAGCTTTGCTCCAGGTGTAAGACATCTGGCAAACAAGACCGCCCCTGAACCTGTTTTCGAGGTGGATCGGCAGAGCGTTGTAATCGCCGTTGCCGACGCTTCGATCATACATCATCGGAATGATATATAGTACGGCCTCTGACCGGTCCCGGACCGGGCGTCAAGGCGGTATTGTAATATTCGCCGACGTCCAACCTGTGCGTCGCAGAGCCGACGTAGGCCGCGGAAAGCACGGTGTACTGGCCGAATTCATGTTCAATCCCCAGGTTCCTCTTCGGAGTACGGATTCCTGGTCGTAGGATCCATTTGTCCCACTGAGATTTGCAACCTAAAACAGCACTGAATTGGGGTCCTGGCCGACGTGTGGTCGCCCGTACTGCACCGTAAGCGTCAGAGCAAACACATCTATGCCAGAGTCCGATTCAGTGATTTAGTGGGAGGATGAGCGATAAGCAGGGCGAAAGAGACAGCCGGCGCCAGCGGAGCCGCGCCGAAGCGGATCGGTTGACGGCCGAATACGAGGCGAGCGTCTTGAGCCGCCAGGAATTCTGCAATCGGAACGGCGTAGGCTTGAAGTCGCTACGCTTGAAATCCGCAACAAGCTCGTGTTCCGTCTCGCAGCTGGCGAGGGCAACGCATCAATCGTTCACTCAAGACGCTCTACCTTGGCATAACAGTCGTGCGACCTTTCCGCAAATTTGGGATCTGCGGTGAGCAGTGTGCCATCGACGCGACGTGCCAGGGCCAGATAGAGGCAGTCTTGTAAAGGATGGCGGATTTGAATCGCAAGTTCGTTGGCGCTCTCGATGCTGTCTTCGTCCGGACTGATCGTGATGATTCCGCTGGAGAGCGCGGCAATCCACAGGTGACACGCTTCCTCAGCTTCCCCAACATGCAGTTCGCCCAAACGTAGCTTGCGGGTTATGGCAGCTGCCACCTCAATGCGGATCAGAGCGGAAGCGATGAGTTTCTCTGATCCTGAGAGTATTGCCTGAGCCGCCTCCGTACCTTGCTCCGGGAGAAACCACTTAACCGCTACGCTGGCATCGACGAAGATCACCCTCGTTTCTCCCGGTCTTGTACAATACCGGATGTGCTGCCGGAAAGTTGTCCATACTTCACCCGCAGTCGGGATTGGAGTGCTTCGGCTTCGGGGGACCGCGTTCTCGCCTCGCACGAGGAGAAGCGGTATCTCGGCCAGGCCGCGCTGCTGCTACATGACGTGGCCATCGTCCTCATCGATTGTGCGTTGCGTCCAGAAGAGTGCTTCAGTTTGAAACCGGTGCATGTACAGCATGGAAATCTCGAGATCCCTGGGGAAGACAGAGAATGCAATCCGCAAGATCCTGATGCTCCCGGAGTTGACGCGATCATCGAGGCTCGCGATCAAAGCCGCAATGCCTCTCCGTGGCTGTTTCCAGCACCGACCGCGAGCGGGCCCATCGAGCCGTCCAGTCTCAAGAAACAGCACGCTAAGGCTTGCCGCCTTGCGAAGCTCGATCCCTTCTACCTTTACACCTTTTGGCACACGTGTCCGGCCCGCAGGGTGCCTCACATGGATGTCTTCACGCTCCAGTATTTGGCCGGTCACAACGATATCGGGACAACCAGGCGTCATGTCCATCCCCAGCAACAGGACACACTCAAGGCCATGGCGAGGGCAAGGAAAGCTCAGTGTGGGATCAGAAGACGCCAAAAAAACGAGGGGGCCGCATCCTCCGTAAATAATTGAAATATAGTGATCTTTTGTGGTGCGCCCGGCATGACTCGAACATGCGACCTTCTGGTTCGTAGCCAGACGCTCTATCCAACTGAGCTACGGGCGCGCAGACAACAGTTATTTACAAGTTACCACAAGGCCGCGCGCCGTCACACGCCGCCGCTTTGATATAAGTGGATCATGGCGCGCAAATATATTCTTCTGTTGCTCTCCGCTTCCATCCTCGCCTTCGCGCAACCCACCGTCAACACCAGCATCACGACGGGAGGCATGCTCAATGGACGGGCATGGGACAGTTCCAGCCGGGACTCGCGGCTGCTCTACATTCACGGCATCGAAGATGGGCTGGTGCTTGCCGCCGGCCTGGTCGCGCCCGGGCCCGATCAAGCCTCTCTGCTGAAGCACGCCGCGCCCGACTTTCGCCCCTCCGATTACGTCGATGAGATCAACGCTTTCTACCAGGATCACACTCATGCGGGCATCCCGATTTTCTACGCCTGGGAATACGTCAACGCCAAATTCAAGGGCGCTACGCAGGACCATCTCGAATCGATGATGCGCAGCTTCCGCGCCTTCGTCGCGCGGCATTAATTTCCGATGACGATTACGCCGCCTACCCCCGCCGGCGTCGACCGTTCGCGAAAGCTCCGCTGTAGCGCGGTCGTGGCGCGCAGACCGGTGCAATGGCCGGGCGCCACTCGCTCCACGCGAAACTTCGTGCGCAACACTTCCACCGTGTCCGCCACCTCCGCCGGCGTTGCGTCCATGAGATGCAGGCCACCGGCCACCCAGCGCACGTTCCCGCCCGCCGCGTTCAGAACCGCGCCGATGCCGGTGTGCGCGCATCCTACAACCACCGCCTGCCCGCCCGGAATGGCGACCGCGAGCGATAGTTCGCGCAATTCCAGATGTTCGTAGGTCGAGTTGGTGGCAATCACGCGGACACCCGCGGCGATGCCGGTCCCGTTCTCAACGTGAACATAATCGGCCACCGGCAGCTCAGGCACTTTCTCCAACCGCAGGCGCGGAACGCCCGACAGGGCCATCACCAGATCGTTCCACGGCGAAACGCCGAACGCGCCATACGCCTCACGCGGAATATAGATTTTTACTCCCGGATTTACGCGCACGACGGCCGCGAGTCCCCCGATGTGATCCGGATGCCGGTGTGAAAGCACCACGGCGTCCAGGCCGCCCAGCTTGATTCCCAGCGTCTGCGCATTACGAGCCAGCACCGCGCCGTCGCCGCCCGTATCGAAAAGGATACGCTGCCCGCCGCGCTCCACCAGCGCCGCGTAGCCCCATCCGGTTTGAAGCGCGCCGCTGGCTCGCGGCGCTGGGAACGAATCGTAGAGCAC
>JBDTAT010000396.1:0-8197 GCA_039924505.1 Bryobacteraceae bacterium | reverse complement strand
CGCTCACGATGCGAACCGGACCGGCAGGCTCCGCCATTGTGAACGACACGACCTGCGTCAACGTGGTCGATCGCCACGGCAATGCGTTTTCCGCCACGCCGAGCGGAGCCTGGCTGCCGTCTGTAATTGCCGGCGATACGGGCATTCCGTTTTCCACACGCCTGCAATCCTTCGTCGTTACGCCGGGCCATCCAAATCAACTTGCGCCCGGCAAGCGGCCGCGCGTCACGCTGAGTCCTACGCTGGTTACAAAGGACGGCAATCTGGTGATGGTGCTGTCCACGCCGGGCGGCGACAATCAGGATCAGGCGATGCTGCAAGTGTTTTTGAATATCGTCGAATTCGACATGACTCCGCAGCAAGCCGTCGAGGCTCCGCGTTTCCAGACTGAGCATTTCTACAGTTCGTTCGCCTTCCATGAGTTTGTTCCGGGCAGAGTGAATCTGGAAGGCCGCATGCCGCGGGAGACGGCCGACGGCTTACGCGCGCTCGGCCATCACATCATTATTTCCGGCGAGTGGAGCAACTCCTCCGCCCCGACAGTGATTTTCGTGAAGGACGGCGTACTCAGCGGCGGCGCGGACCCTCGGCGGGCGCGTTTTATTTTTGGACGGTAGGCATTACACCGAAGCGATGGAAGAGATCGCCATTTCAAAGTTCAAAGCAACGTGTATTGCGGTCCTCGAACGCGTTCGGAAGACCCACACGCCAGTTCTTGTAACCCGGTTTGGCGAGGCGGTTGCTCAAATCACGCCGCTTCCACGGAAACGTTCAAAGTCTTGGCTGGGATCGATGGCGGGTACGGCGGAAATCCGCGGTAATCTGGTCGCTTCCGCTGGCGCGGAATCGGACTGGAACGTCTTGTCCCGCGACACGCCGCGCGCGAAGGATCACGCCGCCAGCGTCACGTCATGCGTCAGCGGCACGCTCTTCAATCGTTGACGAGGCGGCGCCGTCAATCGTATCGCAGCGCGGCGATCGGCTCGATCCGCGTGGCGCGCCGGGCGGGTATATAGCACGCGGCGGCCGCGACGAGGGTCAGCAGCAGCAGGACCGCGCCGATGATGCCCGGATCGGTGGTCTTCACGCCGAACAGCAGCGCGTGGATTGCCCGCCCGAGTGCCAGCGAGCCGGCCAGACCCATTGCGAGTCCGGCGGCCACCGGAGCGAGGCCTTGCCGCAAAACCATCCAGCGAATTTGGAACGCCGTGGCTCCCAGCGCCATACGAATGCCGATTTCGTTCGTGCGGCGCCCGACCATTTCGGATACGACACCATAGATGCCGATGCTGGCGAGCAGTAGCGCCGCGATTGCGAATAGCGCGATGAGCGCCGTCTGAAAACGTTGCGCCGCCACCGATCCGTCCAGTACTTCCTGCATAGTGTGGACGTTTGCGACCGGGACGCCGCTATCGACGGTCCAGATTTCTCGCCGCACAGCCGTGGCGATTGCGGCCGGCGGCAACGCCGCGCGGATGACCAGCGACGACTTCAGGCGTGGCCGCTCCCAGTACGGGAGGTAGACCATCAACGGAGGATTGTCGCGCAAGCTGATGCCACGAATGTCATCTGCCACGCCAGTGACTTCATACACGTTGCGGTCGCGGTGGATACGCTTTCCCACGGGATTTTCGCCGGGCCACAGACGTTTCGCGACGCGGGCGGAAATCACCGCTGCGCTGCGGCCGCGGTCGCGATCCTCGAACGTTCGTCCCTGGCGAAGCGCGATTCCCATAGTGCGGAAATATCCGGGGCTGACGAAGCGGTAGTTGGCCAACGCGATCTCCCGGCTCGCGCGAGACTCGCCGTCGCCGCGAACTCCATCGATCCATGCTTCTCCGCGCAGCGGCAGCGTGCTGACGATTCCGGCCGAGGTCACACCGGGCAGCGCGGCAATCCGCGCCAACGCGCCGCGGTAGAAACTGTCGATCCGCGGACCACTCCGGTACTTGGCCTCGGGCAGCGTGACATCCATGGTCAGAATCCTATTCACGTCAAAGCCCCTTTCGACGTGCAGAAGACTCACCAGGCTTCCGAGCAGCAAGCCGGCCGCGACCAGGAGCACGACGCTCAAGGCAACCTCGGCGCCGATCAGTGCTCCGCGCAGCCGGATTCCATGGCGGTCATCGGTGGCCGAGCGGCTGGCGGCTTTCAATGACTCACCGGGACCGGCCGGCGCGAGGAACATCGCCGGAAGAATACCGGCCGCGACGCCTGCGATCGTCGAGACCAGCAACGCAAATAGCAGCACGGTCGCGTTCAAGCGGATTTCGTCGAGACGCGGCAAATCTACAGGCGCATAGCCGACCAGCAGATGAACGCCCCAATTGGCCAACAGCAACCCGAGCGCGCCTCCGAGAAATGCCAGCAGCAGACTCTCGGTCAGGGCCTGGCGCACCAATCTCCGGCGGGTGGCGCCGAGCGCGGCGCGGATCGACAGCTCGCGATTCCGCCGCGCCGCGCTCGCCAGCAACAGATTCGCGACGTTTACGCACACGATCAGCAAAACTGCCGCCACGGCGGAGAACAGGATCAGCAGCCCGCGGCGGGCGCCGCCGACAATCTGCTCCTGCAACGGTTCAAGAGTCGCGCCGAAATTCTGTTTGCCGGATGCAAGCCGGGTGATGCGGGCCTGGACAACGTTGAGTTCCGCCAACGCGCGCGCCTGGGTGACGCCGCGCTTCAGCCGCGCGACGGCGCCGTAATTAAAATCGCCGTACCATGAATATTCATTCAGGTCGAGGCCCAGGGGTTTATATAACTCCGGCTCATCGGCAGGCGCGGCAGCGCGCAGAAAACCGACGCACGGCGCGCGAAACCACGCTGGCAAGACACCCGCGACGACGCACGGTTCGCCGTCGAGAACGATCTTGCGGCCGGTAATCGACGGGTCGGCGTGGAATCGCCCGCGCCACGCGGCATCGGATAACAACACGACGCCGGCATGGCCCGGTCTGTCCTCGCCCGGCACAAAGCCGCGGCCGAACTGCGGCGGCACGCCGAGGACCGCGAAGAAATTCCAAGAGACCAGTCCGGCGGTGACTTGCGCGGGCTCTCCGGCGCCGGTCAGTCCCAGACTTGTGGTGTGGATGGCGGCGACCTGCTCCATGGAGGTCCACTGTTTCCGCCACTCTTCCATGTGGCGCGGATTGGCCGGCAGGGTCGGATAGAGCGCGGTAAACGCCGGAACGATTTCGCGCACGGAGAAGAGCCGTTCCGGCTCGCGATATGCGAGCGGGCGCAGCAGCACGCTGTCTACTACCGAAAAAATAGCCGTATTCGCGCCGATGCCAAGGGCCAGCGAAAGCACCGCAGTGGTGGTGAATCCCGGATGTTTCGCTAGCATCCGCAACGCGAAACGCAGGTCTTTTCCGAGATCTTCAAAGTAATTTACGCCGCGCACGTCGCGGCACTCCTCCCGAATCTGCGCGACGCCACCCATGGCGCGCCGCGCCGCGTAATGGGCCTCGTCCCGGTCCAGACCGCGCGCGAGGTTGGCTTGTGTCTCGCGCTCCAGATGGAATTGCAGCTCGGCTTCGAGTTCGCGCTCCACGCTCCGTCTACGGAAGAGCGAGCGGAGACGCAAGATAAATTTCCGGGTCCAACGCGGCATGCGAGCCTCCCTATACCGTCTTTAGAACCATGCCAATGGCGGTGGAGAGCCGCTGCCATTGGGCCAACTCTTCTCCAAGCTGTTTTCGTCCGGCGCGCGTGAGTGAATAATATTTCGCGCGGCGGTTGTTGTCCGATTCGCCCCATTCGGCTTGTATCCAGCCTTGCTGCTCCAGACGATGCAACGCCGGATAGAGGGAGCCTTGCTGCACCTGGAGCACATCGCCAGAGGTCTGCTGGATTCGTTGGGCGACGGCCCAGCCGTGCATCGGCTCCAAAGCGATGGTCTTCAGGATCAGAAGATCGAGAGTGCCTTGCACCAGGTCAGTCGGCTTGCTCACGCGGTATCCTTCCTAGGTTATCTACAAGAACAATACAGTAACTTCTGCAGGTAATCAAGGGGGGCCGTATACCGCACTGAAGCCGCCCGGCGGCGCATGTTACCGTTAAGAGTGTTCGGTATGGCTTGGTTTACACGGCAAAAATCGGGCGCTGAGGGCGGCGGAGAAGGGGAGCGCAACGTGCGCACCGAAGGTCTGTGGCTGAAGTGCGAAGGCTGTGGCGAGATCATCTGGCGCAAGGCGCTGGAAGAAAATTTGCAGGTGTGCCCGCAGTGCGGGTTTCATTTCCGGATCGACGCCCGCACGCGTCTGCGAATGCTGTTCGACGACGGCATCCATGAAGACTTCGATGCGGGTCTGGTTTCCACCGATCCGCTTGGGTTCGTCGATTCCAAATCCTACAAAGCGCGGCTGGCGGCGATGCGCGAGGCGACGTCGCTGGACGATGCGGTCATCTCGGCGGGTGGAACGCTCAGCGGCCGCCGCGTCCACATCTGCGCGCTGGAGCTGAAATTCATCGGCGGGAGCATGGGCGCGGTGGTGGGTGAAAAAATCACCCGCGCCGTGGAGCGGTCCGTCGATCGCCAGACACCCATGGTTATTGTTTCGGCTTCCGGCGGTGCGCGGATGCAGGAAGGCGCCATCAGCCTGATGCAGCTCGCCAAGATTTCGGCCGCGCTGATGCGCCTGGACGAAGCCGCCATTCCGTACATCAGCGTATTGACCGACCCCACCACCGGCGGCGTGACCGCCAGCTTCGCCATGTTGGGCGACCTGAATATCGCGGAACCTGGGGCGTTGATCGGTTTCGCCGGACCGCGCGTGATCGAGCAGACCATTCGCCAGAAGCTGCCGGAAGGATTTCAAACCTCGGAATTTCTGGTGCAGCACGGGTTTCTCGACGACGTGGTGAAGCGCACCGATATGAAAACTTATATCGGTAAAGCTTTCAACTTTTTGGCCGGCTAGGCGGGCCGGCCTATCGATACGTCTTGTCGTCGAGACGGTTCAAGTCTACATCGTCGCCGAATACGCCGACGGTGACAGCCGCGAACGTGAATACATCGGTGCCCGGTTCCAAGTGCCCGCCGAAGGCGTGGTCGGGCGTTGCCAGCGTCATATGGGCGTGGACGACGCCGCGGATCACGTAACCGCTCATGCCGATAATGTCCGCTGGCGCGGTCGGGTCCTTGACGTAGGTGTCCTTCGACGGAAACGTGCGATTGCTCACGGCGTGCAAGTGATAACCGCGCACTGAGCCGATGGCGGACAGGATTACGGCGTTGCGGATGTGATTCTGTTTCACCATGCTTTCGAGACCCGCCAGCAAGTCGGTCTTATTCTTAAATCGCAGCACCAGGACGCGCTGGAATTGACCGGTGATCGCGTAGACGGCGGGGACCTTGCTGCTGTTCGCCTTCGCGTCATCGGCCGGCGTGGTCGGCCGCGTCACTTCGGTTTGAGTTCGCTCGGCCGGTAACGCCGCCGCCAGAACCCCAAGAAGCAAAACTTGATTCAACAGTCTCATTTAATCCCTCCGGATGAAGTCTGAACCACTCGCGCTGCGGCAGCCACGCTTGCGGCAGCATTCTGCGGTGAAGCCGGTCCCATATTGATTCCGGGTTGGAGTCGAATACGGTGGCGGCGTCTCCGCGTACCACATCCCAGAAGCCGTGTGCCACTTCGCTTCGTAACTGCGGCGCGCTCCAGCCGGCGTAGCCTACATATACTCGAAATGCAGGTCCTTGCGCCGCCGCGGCGATAAAGCCCTCGAGGAGTTCTATGTTTGTTGACACCTGGACTCCTGTGAATACCGGGGCGGCGCTGTCGAGTTTCTTCGATGAACGGATCAGCGTCATCACGCGCAACGTCACTGGCCCTCCGCTATAAATTAAATCCTTGCTGTGTGTCTTTCCAGAGAGACTCGGGAACAGCCGTGACAGGGCCACATTGGTGCGGCGATTGACGATTAGACCGAGTCCCCCTTGTTCGTCGTATTGGATCAGCAGAACCACGGTTTTCTCGAAGGCTGGATCGCGCGATTCATCGGTCGCCACCAGCATCCGGCCTGGGGCGAGGTTCACACTGGAGCGCTGCGCGTGACCGGGCAGCGCCAGCGTCACGAAAATTGCCGCCAGAGTGCGCAAATCCTACTACAGATGATAGAGCATCACGTAGACGACCACACCCGTCACGCTGACGTAAAGCCAGACCGGCAGCGTCCAGCGGGCGATCTGGCGGTGCCGCTCGAAGTTTCCCTTCAAGGGACACGCGCAAAACGGAGTGCGGCGCGAAGCAATTCCTGCCTCGGACGGCGGTGCGCGCCACAACCTTTGCGCTTTCAGTGCTCTCGACAGCGTGATTACGGCGAGCACCGGCACAATCGCGGCCAGCACAGTGTGGGTTGCCAGGATTGACAGATAGACCGTCCGGATAGCGCCCTGCTTTTGAAAATGCACGGAGCCGACTTGCGCATGATAGGTCAGGTAGCAAATGAGGAATGCCACCGAGACGCCGAACGCCGTCAGCATCACGCGCTTGTGCGCCGCGATTTTACGGCGCCGGATGAGCGTATAGCCCCAGACCAGCAACACTGCGGCGGTTGCGTTCAATCCCGCGTCGACCGTCGGCAAATCGTGAAGGCCGATCAAGAGGGTTCCGCCGCCAGCGCCTTCACGTCGGAGATCAGTTTGCCGATCGTCCCTTTTTCAGCGGTTTCATAGTAGCCCCGGATACGGCCGCGCCTGTCCACCAGCACGAACCGCGTGCTGTGCATCAGGCTGCCGTCGACACTCCCAAGCAGAAACTCGTTGCGGCACAAACGCTGCAGCGTGGCTTGCGGTCCGGTGAGGAAAAACCAGCGCCCGGTTACTGCTTGGAAATGTTTCGAGTACGCGGCCAGCACCACCGGCGTATCGCGCGACGGGTCTACGGTGAACGAAACCAAGCGCACGTTTGAGTAGCTCGCTACCGCCATTTGGATCTTCCGCATCTGCGATTCCATCCGCGGGCATGGGCCAAGACAGTGCGTGAAGAAAAAGTCCGCCACCCAAACGTTGCCGTCGAGCGCGTGGCTGGTAAACTCGCGGCCGTCCTGCGACGTGAGCTGGAACGGAGAAATGACGCCGTACGTGGCGAGTTGCGGCGCCCGGTGGCACGCGGTAAGCGCGGCCAGCATGGCCGGCAAACACGCCCACGTGGCGCGGTGCCTATATTTTGTCGAACAACATAAGACCATACAGCACCGGCAGGTACACGACGGAGGCCAGCAGCACGCGCCGCGCCTGAAGCCGCGTCCGGTTAAACATCACCCGCGCACAGGAATAGACGAAGACGCTGCCGGCGATCAGCGCGCCAACCAAGTAGATGTTGCCGGTCATCGACAAAAACTTGGGGGCCAGACTAATGGGAATCAGCGCCAACGAGTACAACAGAATTTGCCGCGCCGTCGACTCGCCGTCCGGCTCCACTACCGGCAACATGCGAATTCCGGCGCGCGCGTAATCCTCGCGGTAGAGCCACGCGATCGCATAGAAATGCGGGAACTGCCACAGGAATAAAATCGCGTACAGGATCCACGCATCCACCGTCAGATGCCCGCACGCCGCGGCGTAGCCGATCAACGGAGGCATCGCGCCGGGAATGGCGCCTACCGTGGTGGAGTGCGGCGAACGCTGCTTCATCGGCGTATACAAAAATTGATAGCTGGCCAGCGTGAACAGTCCCAGCAAGCCGGTTAGCAGATTCACCGCCAGCCACAGCTCCGCGAATCCGGCGGCGGAAAGCGCAATGCCGAACCACATCGCGTGGCGGGCCGAAATCCGCCCGGTGGGGATGGGACGGTGCTGCGTGCGCCGCATTTTGCCATCCGCTTCGCGCTCATACCATTGGTTCAGCGCGAACGTGCCCGACGACATCAGTCCGGTTCCGATCAGAGCGTGGAGCAACACGACCCAGCTCCAGGTCGACTTGACGCCGAAAAAGTATCCGACGCCGGTGCTCATCAGGATGAGCCACGTCACCCGCGGCTTGGCCAACTCGATGTAATTCCTCATAGAATGCACATCGGGCGCCCGAGCCGCTCGCGGCGCAGCCATACGTTTTTCATATCCGGACAGATAGAATTCACTGGAAGAGATTGAATGCCGAATTCAAAAGTCTATTCTACCGCGATTCGAGGGCTGGGTGGGGATGAAAAATCAAGTGGACCGCAAAGATTACGGTGAGAATAGAAAAACTGGAGG
>JBDTAT010000395.1:0-7911 GCA_039924505.1 Bryobacteraceae bacterium | reverse complement strand
GCCTCGATTACCAGCCGGGCCAGAGCGACATGCTCCACCTGGACCTCGGCTTCGCGCGCAATTGGTTTCAAATTCCCAACACGTACGACCAGCAGGCCGCGGGGCAAGACCAGCATCAAAAGGTGCTCTCCTACAATATCGCTCCGGGCTACATTCACTTGTTTGGCCCTTCGATGGTGCTGGCGCTAAACCCGTACCTCCGGCAGGATCAGGTGAGTTATTACCCCAGCCGCGATCCGTTCGACGATAGTCCGGCCACGCTCGGGCAGAACCGGCGGCTCAGCAACCTTGGCGTGCGGGCCGATCTCTCCTATTCGAAAGGCATCCATAATATCAAGGCCGGCTTGCAGGTCAGCCACGAATTCCTCACGGAGCATTTTCGTCTGGGCGTCACCGACCCGGCGTACAATGCGCCGTGTGTAGACAGCACCGGCCAGCCCATCGGCGATCCGTCGCAGACCGGTCCGGGCCAGTGCGCGGGCGCGGGCGATGCGCCGAACCAGAGCTTTTTTCCCGGTCTCGTACCGTACGATCTTTCCCGCAGCGGATCGCTGTTTTTCTTCAACGGCCATACCGACGTAAAAGAATACGGCTTCTATGTGCAGGATCAAATCAAAGTCGGAAACTTCACCATCAACGCCGGGCTTCGCGGCGATATCTACCGGGGCCTGTCGGCCGACGCCGCGGCCGAGCCGCGCTTCGGCGTCTCCTACCTGATTAAGCGGACCGGGACGGTTCTGCGCGCGTCGTATTCCCACACGCTTGAAACTCCCTACAACGAAAATTTGATTTTATCGAGCGCAACCGGCATCGGCGGCTTGGGCGAAAACGTGTTCGGCGCGCAAGCCGCGCATCCGCTCGCTCCGGGCCGCCGAAACCAGTACAACGCCGGCCTCCAACAGTCCCTTGGAAAATACTTTGTCGTCGATGGCGACTACTTCTGGAAATATACGGATAACGCGTTCGACTTCGACACGCTGCTGAACACGCCGGTCACGTTTCCCATCTCCTGGCGCAAATCGAAAATCGACGGCGTTTCGGCGCGGCTCAGCATGCCGAATTTCCGTGGCTTCTCCTGGTTTACCGTGATGGGCCACACGCGCGCGCGATTCTTCGGCCCGGAAGTCGGCGGTCTCATCTTCAATTCTCCGGTGGCCGCCAATGTGTTCCGCATCGATCACGACCAGGCCTTCCAACAGACCACGGACGTGCGGTATCAATACAAGAAGCGCGGCCCATGGATTTCGGTGACCTGGCGGTACGACAGCGGTGAAGTCGCCGGCGCCGTGCCCGATGAAGCGGCGGCGTTGGCGCTTACTTCGGATCAACAGGTGCAGAGCGGAGTGTTTTGCGGATCGACAGAGGCAACTTTGCTCAGTCCCATCCGCGCCTGTCCGGTGGCGCAGTTCGGAACCACCCGGCTGCGCATTCCAGCCCCAGGGACATACAACGAGGACACCAATCCTTCGCGCATCGCGCCGCGTAATTTATTCGACGCCGGCGCCGGGTTCGACAACCTGTTCCCGCACGGCGACAAAGCGCACTTCACCCTCACCTTGACGGTGACCAACCTGACCAACCAAGCGGCGCTCTACAACTTTCTGTCGACGTTCAGCGGAACCCATTTCATCGCGCCGCGCACCTATCAAGCCGGCATCGGATACGTGTTTTAGCGCGCGGGTCAACGCTCCGTTGCCGGCAACCGGGAAGCGGGCTACGATAATGGAAGGTAGATGTTAGGGAAGGAGAACGACGCCATGAGCCTTACTGTCAAAGATCCGGAAGCCCGCCGTCTCGCCCAAGCGATCGTCCAGAAAACAGGGGAAACCATGTCGGACGCCGTCACCGAAGCACTGCGCGAACGCTATGAGCGCCTCCGCAAGCGCCGCGGGAAAGCCTCCGTCGAGGACCTGCGCGCTATCGCCAAGCGCGCCGCCGCCCACATCAAAGGCCCTTATCTCGATCATGCCGAGTTCCTCTATGACGAACACGGCCTGCCCAAATGATCTTGGACACTTCAGCGCTCGCCGCCATTTTTTTCGACGAACCCGATGCCGCCCGATACACCCAGATCGTTCATGACGCGGACCGCTGCCGGATCAGCGCCGGAAACTTCCTTGAGCTCGCCATGGTCCTTGAAGGCCAAATCGGCCCGGCCGCCGGTCGCCAATGCGACACATTTCTCCGAAGGGCCGGCATCGTCATCGAGCCTTTCACCATCGAGCACGCGCATGTCGCGCGCCAGGCATTTCACGACTTCGGCAAGGGCCGGCACCCGGCCGGGCTGAATTTCGGCGACTGTTTCGCCTATGCGCTCTCCTAAGGTTACCGGAGAGCCGCTTCTTTTCAAAGGGAACGACTTCAAAAAGACCGACATCGTCTCCGCCCTGTAGCCGAGGCGGTGCGGCTGTTTGGACGGCTGCTCTCCCTTGCCGCGATTCAGCATCCATGGCGGGCCGCTCGCCGCGCGGGAGCGGTTTCATCCGGCGTCTTAACGTAAGCTTGAGAATATGTCGAGATTCTTCACGCACGCGCAAGCCGAACGGTTGTTGCCGGAGGTAGAGGCGGCCATTCGCGACGCGATCTATCTGAAGCACGAGCATCAACAGGCCGAAGCGGCGCTGCGTGAGGCCATGCAGCGGATTACGATGTCGGGCGGCGCGCGCGTCGATAGCGGCAAGCTCGCAGCCGTGCGCCAGCGTCAGGACCAGAGCGCGGCCGGCCTGCAGCAGGCCATTGAAACTGTTCACGGGTTCGGTTGTCTCGTGAAGGATCTCGATATCGGCCTCATCGACTTTCCCACGCTGTTTCGCGGCCGCGAAGTGTATTTGTGCTGGAAGCTGGGCGAAACCGGCATCGAATTCTGGCACGGCATTGAGGAAGGCTTCCGCGGGCGCAAGCCCATCGATCGTGATTTTTTAGATCATCATCAGGGCGATAGCAACAACTAAAGGCAGCCGCCTTACCAGTACAGCTTCAACGCCAATTGCATTTGGCGCGGGCTGTTCGCCTGGCTGCTCACAACTCCGAACGTCTTGCTGTTCAAATTTGAATCCGGGTTGCCAAAAACCGTCCGGTTGAAAAGATTAAACGCCTCGGCGCGAAAATCGATGTGCCGGCTCTCGGTGAGGTTGAACGACTTACCCAGGCTCACGTCTTCGTTCAGAGTAGGAAAGGCGCGCACCTTCGGGTTGTAGCGCGTGGCGTTGCCGAATCCGTAATTGGGCTGCGCCGGGAACGCGTTTTTGTCGTAGAACAAATCCGCGTGGGGATCGAAACCGCCCGTGGCCGCCGCGCGCCATCCCTCATAACTGGTGATTACTGGGCGATCCTGGCCGTTGAAGATCGGCAGCGGATTGTTGCGCGTCACCGCCAGCGGGAAGCCGGAAGCGTAAATCTGATTCGCGCTCAGGCGCCATCCGCCGAGCACCTGGTTGGCAAATCCGTGCGTCAGCCAGCGCTTTCCCCGGCCGAACGGAAGCTCATAGACCGTGCTCAACTTCACGACGTGTGTCTGGTCGTATTCGCCAATGGATTTTTCAAGACCCCGGTTATATTGATCCTCCGACAAACCGGTGTTGGCGTAGTAGGTGTCGGCGTTGGTCAACAACTTCGAAAACGTGTAGCTCCACTGGAAAATCAGACCGCCCGACAGACGCCGGTCGGCTTTCAGGACAAACGCCTGATAATTCGAATGCCCGCTTTTATCGCCGCCCTGATCGGCGGTTTGAATCGTCAGGTACTGTGGAAATGGGCGCAGCGCCTGGTTCACCGATTGCGAATGCTGGATGGTCGAGTTAGTGAAATTCGGGTACGGGATGGGAATGTTGGCGGCGCGCGCCTGCGCGGAATTGATGTTCGATACCAG
The DNA here is from genome assembly GCA_039924505.1 of Bryobacteraceae bacterium. Taxonomy (GTDB): domain Bacteria; phylum Acidobacteriota; class Terriglobia; order Bryobacterales; family Bryobacteraceae; genus JBDTAT01. The sequence continues at coordinate 4,043 of JBDTAT010000395.1, read as the reverse complement.
CAGGCTGTTGGTCTCGGGCGGTCCGTATTGCGCCAGCAATTGTTCGTAGATCGCCGTGGGAACTTGATTCAAATTCAACAGACCCGCCTGCAGGTGCGCGCCAACGACCGCGTTATACGCAGCCTCAATTACCGTGTTCGGCGAAACCTGCCGCTGCATGGAAAACGTCCAGTTCAAATCCTCCGGCGCCCGCGTCGCGTCTTTGTAATTCCAGAAATCGACGTTCTGATTGTTTTGAAACGACGGATCGATCTGCGGGGGAAGCGGATACGGCGGCAAGCCCGAATTGAAATAGAATGCCGGCGTGATGCCCTGATCCTGCGAGGAGAACGAGTACTGGCCGATGAAGCCTTCGTAGTGATCGCTCCCGCTCACGACGCTTACCTTGCTGAAGGACCGCGCGAAGCCGGCACGGAACGTGGTCTTTTCGTTCGGCGCGTACGCCAGTCCCAGCCGCGGCCCCCACGCTCCGTACCATCCCGGCACCAGGCTGCGCGTGTTCTGGCGGCCCGGCCCGAAACCGGCGAAGCGCAACGCTCCCGGATAATTGTTCACCGCCGGATTCGGCAGCGTGGGCGTGAAGTCTGTGTACTGATCCTTGCTTTCAACCGGAGGCTGCGTGAACTCGTAACGCAGCCCCAGGTTCATCGTCAGCCGGCGCGTAATGTGCCAGTCGTCCTGCGCGTAGAAGCCATGATAGTCGAACGTTTGACCGACGAACCGCACCGTTTCGGTGTTGCCGCTATCGGCCGCGCCCAGCAGAAACGACGCGAACGAGCTGCCGCTGGTGAATCCGGTCGCGGCCGGAACGCCGGTCTCCAGAAAATTGAAACCCGCGTGGCCGGAGATATTCTGCTGCCCGAATCCATTGGCCCTCTGGCTCTCGAACGAGTAGCCAAACTTCATCGTGTGCGCGCCGCGAATGTAGCTTAAATCGTCGCCGATCGACCATTGCGGCTGTTCCGTGCCGTTGTACGCGGTGCTTCCCCACGACGTGAATTCGCTGAAAGACACATTTGGAAAATTCACGTTGCAATCCACCACGTTCTGAATGCAGACCTTGCTTTTCCAATTCTGGCCCACGTTGGGCGAGTAGCTGTTCTTGATGAACTTATTCCCGCCCACATAAAAGTGATTCAGCAGCCGCGCCGAGATGGTCCAATCGTGGCTGAACCGGTACACCGACGCGTCGTACTGCGAAACCTGTCCGTTCCACAGCGGCTCCGGCAATCCCGGAGGGCCGTCCGGGCCCACCTCATTTCGGTAGCTCGTCCGGTTATAGAAAAATCCGGCGCGCTGATTGGAGCCGATCTGCTGATCGATTTTCAAGCTCCCTTTGTCCGTTGGGCTGAGAGTGGTTCCATTGCTCGTGACGTAATTATTCCGCACATACGCGCTGGTTCCAGGAATCAGTCCCGGAATATTCGGCTTCACCGCCTCGGCGAACGGGATCATCTGCTGGCTCACCGTGCTGAAGCGCGACAAGGGAACCTGATTGCCCGCGAACGGATCGCGAATGTAACCGCTGCCGGAGGGATTCGGCCGCGTGGTCGCCGGATCGTAGATTTGCAGCAGCTTGCCGGTTTGATCCACCCAGTTGGAAAAATCGCCCTTGTACATTTCCGGCGTCGGGACGCTGCTGATGACGCCATTCGATCCGACGCGATTGCGAAACCCCTCGTAGGAGACGAAGAAAAACGTCTTGTTCCGGCCGTTATAAATCTTCGGCAGAATCACCGGCCCGCCCGCAGTGGCGCCAAAATCGTTCTGCTTGTAAATAGACCGCGTCGGCGCGAAAAATCCGCGCGCGTCCAGGTCGTCGTTCCTCAGAAAATCGTAGCCTACGCCGTGAAATTGGTTGGAGCCGGATTTCGAAACAAAAGTGATCACCCCGCCGCCGGCCTGTCCGTACTCCGCCTTGAATCCGTTCGTATCGACGGTGAATTCGGTCAGCGCCTCAACCGACGGGCTGATGTAGGCGATTTCGCCGGCATCGGCGGACCGGTTCGTGGTAGCCGAGATGCCGTCTAGCGTTGCGTTCCAGGAAGCGGCTTGACCGCCGCCGAGCGAGATGGAACTGCCGCTGCCCTTCGCCTCCGGCACGATCGACACCAGATTGTACGGGCTGCGCATCGCCCCGCCTACCACCAGCGGCAGGTCGTCGACCAGCTTGTTCTCCACCGCGGTCGAGATCTTCGCGTTCTCCGTTTGAATCTGCGCGGCCGTTGCCGCCACCTCCACCGTCTCGTTCACCTGGCCCACTTGCAGCACCATGTCCAAACGGACCGTGCCGGCCGCTGTCAGCGTAACGTCGTTCTGAATCGAGTGTTTGAATCCGGCGGCCGTGGCGTCGACGCGATAGACGCCAGGGCTGAGATTCGCCGCATTGTAATCGCCGGCCGACGTCGACGTAACATGCTCGGCCAGGTTGTTCGCGGTATTGATAATGGTCAGGCTGGCGCCTGGAACCGCCGCGCCGCTAGGGTCTGTAACGACGCCCGTTATATTTCCGCGCTCGGTCTGCGCCCAGGCGCTCAGCGCGATCAGACAAAATACTCCAGCACGAAACTGCAAGGCCCACCTCCTTCAACGCTCGCAGTTTAATTATCACGGCGCGCCGCCACAAGTCAATCCGCGTCGCGGTGGTAGCCTTTCCGGCCATTTGCCGTCGGAGGATTTTCTTACCGGCCGGTCTGAAGCTCGCTGGCTTTCTCGCGGTCCGCTTGATAACCGGCGGTGTCGCCCAGCGCCTTACGAACGTTGGAGCGCGCCAGATACATAAAATAGACGTCCGGCTCCAAGGTAATCACCGAGTTGAAGTCCGAGAGCGCTTTTTGATATTCGCCGAGCGCTTCGTAGGAGGTGGCGCGCTGGTAGAAATTGTCCACGTTCGGATCGTACTGGATCGCCTTCTCGTAATCGGCGATCGCATGCGGGTAGTCTTTCAGAGACATATAGACGGCCGCCCGCTGGGCGTAGGCGTTGCCGTAATCGGGACGCGCCGAAATCACCTTGGTGAAGTCCCCGGCGGCCCGCCGGTATTCCCCGCGCTTGTTGTAGATGGCGCCGCGGCGAAAATACGCGTCCACGAAATCCGGCCGGAGGCGCAGCACGGTGTTCAAATCCCGCACCACGTTGGAGTCTTCGCCCAGCGCGCCGTAAGCCGCCGCGCGGGCATAATACGCGCCGGCGTACCCGGAGTCGAACGCCACGGCTTCGTCGAACAATGCGACGGCCTCTTTGTATTTGCCTTGCGTTACCAATCGCTCGCCGCCGGCGTACGCCTCCCGCGCTTTCCCTGGACGCGATGACATATAGACGATGAAACACCCGATGACGACCACCAGTAATCCGGCGCCGGACCAGATAGCTATCGGACGGAGGCGTTGCATGGAGGACTCCGTCCGGTCGCCGCCCGGCCGACCCGAAGAGAACACATTGGCCAGCGCTTGCATCTCATCGGCGGCTTTGTGGGAATTCTCCGGCGCGCCCGCCGCCCCGCGATTTTCTTTACTCTCGTCCATCGCCGCTCACAGTCTCTTCGCCAGAGTTCGATTCTACCAAAGGCGCGCAATCCGCCGTGTAAATCTCTGTAAAACCGGCCTGGAAAATCTGCTTCGCCGTGTTACAGTCGGGGTGTGAAAGTGCTGGCGATCGACGACGACATCGAGCTGTGCGGCCTGCTCGGCGAGTTCCTCGCGCGCGAAGGCATCGGCGTCGACTTCGAACACGACGGCCGTTGCGGCCTCGAGCGCGCCCTCGCGGAACAGCACGATCTCGTCGTCCTGGATGTAATGCTGCCCGGAATCGACGGCTTCGAGATTCTGCGCCGCCTGCGCGAGAAGAGCCGTATTCCAGTCCTGATGCTGACGGCGCGGGGCGAGGACGTCGACCGGATCGTCGGATTGGATCTTGGCGCCGACGACTATCTCGCCAAGCCCTTCAACCCGCGCGAACTGTCCGCGCGGATCCGCGCCATTCTGCGCCGCGCCGCGACGATTCCCTCCGGCGGACGCGTCGAAGTGAATGGCGTCACACTCGAT
>JBDTAT010000394.1:0-4367 GCA_039924505.1 Bryobacteraceae bacterium | reverse complement strand
GGCGCGAGCGCTCGGCGGCGACCCGTCTATTCTACTGGCGGACGAGCCCACGGGGAACCTGGATTCCGCGAACGGCGAGGCGGTGATGATGCTGCTGCGCGAATTGCACCGGGGCGGGGCGACCATTTGCATGGTGACGCACGATCCGCGCTACGCCAAGTGGGCCGACCGCTCCATCCACCTGTTCGACGGCCGCATCGTGGAAGAGAACGTCGAAGTGGTGTGATGGGAGCGCGAGGTTACCGGCGCCAGCCGCGCCCGTAAAAACCGCGGCCGCCGAAGTAAAAGCTCGGGCCGAAGCCATATCCGTAACCGCCGTAAAAACCCGGATAGTAGCCGCCGTAAAATCCATAAGGGGCGAAGTAGGGACGGCGGTAGGGCGGAGGACCGCCGTTATAGCGGGGCCGCAACTGCTGGTTGGTTCCGTAGTCGGCCTGTGTGGGGGGTTGAAAAGCCGATGCGCTTTGCGCTGTGACGACGGTGACGGGCGCCGTCAGGCGGAAGGCCAGCAACGTTTCCGGGTAAATGACGGTCTGCCGTCCACGGGTCAGCATCACGCCCGCGACACTGGCAACCAGACCGGCTGCCGCACCGACGCCTGCGCCCACGCCGCCATTCACCGCCGCCCCAATGGCAGCGCCGGTTGCGGTAGTCGCGCCAATTCCGGTGGCATCACGGCCGAAGGAAGTGGAACCGGCATGTTCCAGAAGCGCGGTTTGAATGGCCGCCTGATGGCCATCTACCAGCGTCAGTTCGCCCAGTTCGATCCCCAGGCGCGAAACGCCCTTCACGCGACCGGCTTTCTGGGCTTCGGTTACGCGCCCAATCACCATTTCACCGCGGCGCGCCACCACCAGTCCATCGGCCACCAGCGGCTGTTGCAGAATGGCCGTGAAGCCGTCGCCTGGCTGATTGTGGTCGCTTGAGAGCGGCTCGGACAGGCGGACGGAAATCAGCGTGCCTGCCGGTATTGTCAACGTGCCCGGCGACTGAGCCGCTTCCTGGTCTTGCGCCATCAGACACCCGGCCGCCAGAGCGAATGAAACCCCGAAAATTGCTGCCGTTCGCATAAAAGATCCTCCCGTCAAGCGTCGATACTCGCCGTGGAAGCGTCCACGTCTATACTAATTAAACGCCTTTCGGCGGGGGGAAGTTGCACGCGCCGGGCGTTCTGAATGTAAAATCTGCATGGATGGTTGTGCTCCGGGGTGTCGTTGGTCCGGTTGCCAGTTTCGCAAAGGCTCCGATTCATAGCCAGAGGGTCGCATGAAAGGTTGAAATTCACACGATCAGGTTGCTTGCGATGTTACTAAAGATGCGAATGTTGATTTTAGGCGTTGTAGCGCTGCTCGTTCTCTCCGTCGCGGCACAGTGCCAGACGGCGGATCTCACCGGCGTCGTGCGGGACGCGACCGGGAGCGCCGTTCCGGGCGCCCATCTTACGATCACTCGAAACGATACCCGAGCCCGCAGATCCACGGATTCCGACAGGGTAGGCGTCTACAGCTTTCCGGCGTTGCAAGCCGGTGTTTACGACCTTACTGTCGAGGCGCACGGGTTCGGCACGCAGACGCACGACCACGTAGTGCTCGATGTCGGCCAGCACTCGCAACTCGACTTCGTGTTGGCGATCGGCGTCCTTTCCACCCAAGTGAAAGTCTACGCGAGTGGTGAAGCATTGCGCCCGGCCGACGCCTCCGTGGGCACCATTATCAGCGGCGCCGAAATCGCCCAACTGCCTGTCAACGGAAGGAACTTCACGCGCCTCATCCTGCTGATACCGGGCGCCAGCAGCGTCAATGGCTCGCAGAGCGATGGCACCGTCTCCGGCACGGCGCTCTTTTCGGTGAACGGCGAGCGCGATCAGGACAACAACTACGTCATTGACGGCATCGAAAGCAACTTCTTCCACGGTAATTCGCCGGGCGCTTTGCCGCCGATGGATTCCATCGCGGAATTCCGCGTCACCACGGGCGGGTCGGCGGAATTCGGGCGCTCCATGGGCGCCAACGTTTCCCTGGTCACGAAATCCGGCTCGAATACGCTTCACGGAACGGTCTATGAATATCTGCGAAATGCCGACCTGGACGCGAACGACTTCTTCGCCAACGCATCGGGACTGAGCCGGACGCCGTATCATCGAAATCAGTTCGGCGCCACAGCCGGCGGCCCCGTCGTTCTGCCGAGGCTGTACGACGGCCACAATCGGACGTTCTGGTTCACTGCCTACGAGGGATTTCGCGCTTCACAGGGAACGAGTCTCATCTCCACGGTGCCTACGGCTGCCGAGGCTCAAGGCAATTTTAATGGAACCGGGAACCCGATATACGATCCCTCAACATCCGCAATGGACACCAAAGGCAACGTGATCCGGCAGCCGTTCCCCAACAACACCATCCCGGCGGCGCGGCTCGACCCCGGCATGCAGTACATGCTGCAAAAGCTTGTCCCCCGGCCGAATCTGGGGGGCCTATCGAACAATTATCTGAACACGCAATCGGCCATGAACCGGCACGATATCGGCGTCGCTCGCGTTGACCAGTACATCAACAGCAACAACAACGTCTTCTTCCGGATTTTAGAGCAGAGGGTCGACGATATTACTCCGAAGCCGACGCCGCAATTCGCAACGAACTACTCCTTCGACGGCCTGAATGTGTCGATGGGCTGGACATCCGTCCTCAACCCGAGCTCCGTGCTGGACATTACTCTGGGTTACAACGGATTGAGCGCTCCCGAATTTACGACAAACACTCTGGGGTTGAGTAGAGCCGGTTTCCTTCAGAATACCGGCATCCAATTGTTTCAACCGCAGACGTCGCTTGGCCTTATCCCGACCCTCGCGGCGACCGGCGCATTTTCGGTGGGCGAATCGGGCGGCAGCAGCAAGGATAATGTGTATCAGCTTAACGCGAACTTCAGCCACACCGCCGGCAAGCTGACCTGGAAGAGCGGCTTGACGTTCTCGCCGCGGCGTTATTTTCATGCCTCCAACGTTGCGACGAACGGAACCGCTGACTTTACTTCCGCCTTCACGCAAACTTTTGGCGTTGCCAATTCCGGGGGTCCAGCATCGCTTCGCTGCTCTTGGGATATCCGCAGAGCGTAATCCGCGGCGTTGGCGATTCCGCCATCACGGCGCACCAGAATTATTACGGCGTGTATACGCAAGCCGACTGGAAACTTACGCCTTCGATCACTTTGAATCTAGGCCTGCGCTACGAGTTCATTCCGCCGGTTTACGCTAACAGCTTGAACTTTGGCACGCTTCTGGTGACTCGCAATCCAAACTCGGGCCAATATGCCGGCACGCTGCTTTGGGCGGGCAATAACCCGCTCACGGGGCAAGGTCCAAACCGGGGCGGCTATGGCCCCACGTTGCAAGTCGCGGACCCGTGGAGTTTCGGTCCCCGCGCCGGCCTTGTAGCCCGCCTGGACTCAAAGACCGTTCTTCGAACCGGCTTTGCCATCTTCTACGACACTACTTTTTTTCAGGAAGCCCAGGATAAGAGCGGCTTTTATCCGTACACCAACTCGCAATCGTTCAGCACGAATAACTTCCTGCCGGCCATTTCGCTTGAAAGCGCCGGCCCCAGCTACGCAAATACCGCCGCCATCGGCGGATGGGCGCAGAACCCCAATAATCTCAATCCGTATTCGGAGCAGTGGAACCTATTCCTCCAGCGCGAATTGCCGGGTGGCATTCAGACCGAGGCTGGGTACGTTGGGAGGGAGAGCCATCGCCTGATCGGCTATACGTATTTCAACACCGCCGTCAGCCCGGGTCCCGGGGCAGTTCAGCCGCGCCGCCTCCTGCCGGATTATGGCGACCTGAAACAGGGCGACAATATCTTCGATGCCAACTACCACTCGCTCCAGTTGCAGGCGCTCAAACGATTTAACAACGGCATCGAGTTCCACGCCAATTACACTTGGGGGCGCGCCATGGATGGCCAATCCTCGTTAGGAGAAACCAAGGTGCAGAATCCGTTCGACCGCGCCGCCGACTATTCGCGATCGAGTTTCGACGTGCGCCAGACCTTTCAAGCGGCCTTCGTTTACGACGTGCCGTATGGCCGCGGCCGGCAATTTGGCTCGCACCTTCCCCGGTTCGGGGACGCCATCGCGGGCGGCTGGTCTTTCGAAGGCAATCTGCGCTTCCAGACCGGCGCGCCGGTGAACGTTGTTCTTGGGCAGGACTGGGCGAACGTAGGGCTAAGCATCCAGCGTCCGGACGCGATCGGCAACCCGAACAATGGGCCTCGAACAACCTCCCAATGGTTCAGCACCAGCGCATTCGCGCTGCCCGCGCCTTATTCGTACGGGAACGCAGGCGCCTTCATCGTGCAGGCGGACGGACGCCGCAC
>JBDTAT010000393.1:0-3246 GCA_039924505.1 Bryobacteraceae bacterium | reverse complement strand
CAAGAAGAAATAGGCCCAGAGGCCGACTCCAATGGCGAGAGCGACCCATCCCGCCGAAACCAGCATGGACTCGGAGCGCGGGTGCAGTTCCGAGAGCCGCCACCCGGCCTTGACCGGAACAACGCTCGCGACATGCGATTGCGAAAGAAAGCCTTGCGGCGGAGGCGGGCATTCCTCGTTCCTCTGCTGAATGGTTTTGTACTCAGCGGAAATAGCTTCTTCGTCCAGGCCAAGAATGCCGGCGTACTGCCTGAGAAAGCTGCGGCTGAAAACACCGCCGGGCAATTTTCCGAAATCGTCCGCCTCCATCGCTTGCAGGAAGCGGGTTCCAATTTTGGTCCGCTCCGCGATTTGGCCCAAGTCGAGACCTAGCCGTAAACGTTCGCGGCGGAGTGCTTCGCCAATTGAAGTCATACGCGAATCTCGTAACCCTGACGTTATAATACTACAGAGATATATCCCATCTTATTGTCAGAATGAAAGTTACCGTAATTGTAGTGAATTGGAACCGCAAGCCGTTGCTCCGTGCCTGTCTTTCCAGCCTACGCGGGCAGACGATTCCGGTGGCGGAAACCATTGTGGTGGACAATGGATCGAACGACGGCTCGGTCGAGATGATTCGATCGGAGTTCCCCGGCATTCGCGTAATTCAAAATACGGAAAACCGGGGGTTTTGCGCGGCGAATAATCAAGGAATTCGCGCCGCAACCGGGGACCTGATCGCGCTTTTGAACAACGACGCGGAGGCCGACCCGAACTGGCTGGCGGCTCTGCAACACGTTTTCGTGGATGTTCGGCATGTGGACGCGTCCATTGGAATGGCGGCGTCGAAGATCCTGGTGCACGAAGATCCGCGGCGCATCGATAAGGTTGGCCATTTGATTTATCCCGACGGGCAAAATCGCGGCCGCGGCACGGGCGCTCTGGACGAAGGTCAGTTCGACCGCGTGGAAGAAGTGCTGTGGCCCGATGGGTGCGCGGCCATGTACCGCAAAGACATGCTCGACCGGATTGGCGGATTCGACGAAGATTTTTTCGCTTACGGAGACGACGCGGAGTTGGGATTGCGCGCGCGAATCGCAGGATGGAAATGCGTTTACACGCCTCACGCGGTGGTGTGGCACCATCGCGGCGCGACCCTGGGGCTGACGAGCGCGCGCAGGCTTCGGCTCATCGAGCGGAATCGCGTGCTGCTGGCGGCCAAGCTGTTTCCGTGGAGCTTGCTGGCGTTGAACAAGTTCTACTATCTGGGCCGGCTTTGGGCCGGAGCGCTCGCGGCCGCGCGAGGACAAGGCGAGACGGCCTTGTTCCCTGGCCTACGCGGCAAGTGGACGCTCGCGCGCGCGATGATTCAGGGCGATCTGGAAGCGCTTTGCATGCTTCCGAAAATGCTTGGCAAACGGCGGGATATTCGCAAGATTCGGAAACTGTCGGGAAGGGAAGTCCGGCATTTGATTTTGGAGCATCGGATTCCATTGCGGGAACTCGCCACGCATGCCGCCCTGTGAAGTGGCGTGCGGCTGCCTGCTGTGCGGATCGCCCGGAACCAAGGTACTGTTTTCGGCAACCGACCGTCTGTACGGCACGACCGATAAACGGTTTCAAGTTGTCAAGTGCCGCGGCTGCGGACTCGCGCGATTGTCTCCGGCGCCGTCCGCGGAAGAACTGGGCGCCTACTATCCGGAGCATTACTGGTTCGAGCCGGACGATTCGGCGACGGGCCGTTTGGAAGAACGGTACCGGCGGCTGCTGGTGCGCGACCACGTTCGTTTCGTTTCGCGGGCGTTGCGAGATAGCGGCGAGACCGGTCCGGTGCTCGATGTAGGCTGCGGTGGAGGGTTGTTTCTGGGGATTATGCGCGAGCGCGGAGCTGCGGTTTTGGGCCTCGACCGCGCGCCCGATGCCGCGTCGCTCGCGTGGCGCCGGCATGGCGTACCTGCCGTGTGCGGAGACCTGGTGAGCGCTCCCGTTCCGGCCGAATCGTGCGCGGCTATCACGATGTTTCATGTCGTGGAACATCTGCCCGATCCGAAAGCGTATCTGCGCGCGGCGCATGATCTGCTGCGTCCGAACGGAAGGCTGATCGTGCAGGTGCCGAATATCGCTTGCTGGCAATTTGCGCTGCTGGGGGCTTCGTGGAACGGGGTGGACGTGCCGCGGCACTTGTACAATTTTCGACCGGCGGATCTGGCGGCGATGTTGGAATCGTGCGGCTTTACGGTGCTGCGGAGAAAGCAGTTTTCGTGGCGCGACAACCCCGCCGGGTTGGCGACCAGCGTGGCGCCGGAGCTGGAGCCGGTGGCCCGGCGCGTGCGGGCAACCGACAGGGGAGCGCTTTCGAAGCTGGCGAAGGATGCGGCTTATTTCGCGCTGGTGCTGGCGTCGGTGCCGTTCGCGCTGACGGAAGCGGCTTTTGGGGCGGGGTCGACGGTAATGATGGAGGCGCGGAAGAGCGGATGAGGGGGAATGCCATAAATGAGCATCGCTGCGCTGGCGTACGGGCTGCCGCGATTTTTGAAGAATCATGTTCTTCACTTCGAAGCGGCCATTGAGGACTCGGTCGCTCGTTTCGCGAAGAATCTTCCCTTCGGCGCGCGCGTGCTCGACGCCGGCGCGGGCGAGGGCCGCTATGCGAGTTTCTTCGACAACCGGCGGTATGTCGCCGTCGATCTCGCAGTCGGCGATGCGAACTGGAATTACAAGAATCTCGACGTAATCGCGGACCTCTCCGCGTTGCCCTTCGCGTCCGCCTGCTTCGACGCGGCGGTCAACCTCGTCACGTTGGAACATCTGCGCGACCCCGCCGGCGCGTTGCGGGAAATTGCGCGCGCGCTGCATCCGGGCGCGCCGCTGTTGCTGGTTGCGCCGCACGAGTGGGAGGTGCATCAATCGCCCCACGATTATTTCCGCTACACGCGCCACGGCGTCGAATACCTATTACAAAGCGCCGGCCTCTCCGATATTCGCATTCAGCCGGTGGGCGGCTATTTCCGTCTACTTGCCCGGCGGTTACTCAACGGGCTCCAGTTCTTTCCTGGACTTTTCTTTCCGTTTGCGGCGTTGTTTCTGGTTCCACCCGCGCTGGTGCTTCCGTTATTTGATTCTTTGGATCGCGATCGTAACTTTACCTTGGGATACGTATGTTCAGCTCGAAAGTCATTGTGATGCTTTTTGCTTCCGCGGCTCTCGGCGCCGATTTCAGCGGCACGGCGGCATTCGACTACACGAAAGCCGCAGTTGAAATGG
>JBDTAT010000392.1:0-3474 GCA_039924505.1 Bryobacteraceae bacterium | reverse complement strand
GCATTGACGAGTTCCGGCAACAGCAGAAGCGCGGCCAACGGGAGATGGCAGACTGCATTGGGCACGGTCGAATACAAAAATACGGTGGGAACGTGTACGCGGCAATACCGTACGGTTTGTATATGAGCGGCAAAACGAACGTGATCGTTCTAGTACTCGTGGGACTCGCGCACCGACTACCAGCGCTTCAGACCTTTCGCTGCGATGTCACGGCGGTAGTGCATTCCGTTGAAATGAATTTGGCCGACGGCTTGGTAGGTGTTGGCAATTGCGGCGGCGAGATCCGGGCCGGATGCGGTGACGCCGAGGACACGGCCGCCTGCCGTTTCCAACCCGCCGGAGCCGAGTCTGGTTCCAGCCTGAAATACCGTGGCGCCGCATTCGTCGATGCCGTGGATTGGATCGCCGGCGCGGGGCGTTTCCGGATAGCCGGAGGCCGCCAGGACCACGCAGACCGAGGGTTCCGGCCGCCAACGGAGTTGCATCTTGTGTAAATTACCGTCGATGGCCGCCGAGAGGATGGCGCCGAAGTCCGAGTCCAAGCGGTGCATGAGAGGCTGTGTTTCCGGATCGCCGAGGCGGACGTTGAATTCCAGAACCTGTGGGCCGGCCGGTGTCATCATCAAGCCGGCATAGAGGAAGCCGGTGAATCCGGTTCGCGCGACGACGGGTTCAATAATGGTATCGAGGATCAGGCCGGTTTCGGCGGCGGTTAGAATGCGGCCGTCGCAATAGGCGCCCATGCCGCCGGTGTTGGGGCCGGTGTCACCGTCGCCGACGCGCTTGTGATCCTGGGTTGCTTCGAGCGGAAGAACGTGGCGGCCGTCGCTCATGACGATGAAGCTGACTTCTTCGCCTTCGAGAAATTCCTCGATGACCAAGGGGGGGCCGAGTCGCTCGATTGCGGCTTCGGCTTCGGCCCGGTTCTGCGCGACGACTACACCCTTGCCGGCGGCTAGGCCGTCGGCCTTGACGACCACTGGATAGCGATAATCCGCGAGCGCGGCGACGGCCGCTTCGTTTGTTTCGGCGCGGTGGCAGCCGGCGGTCGGGATGCCGGCTCGCTGCATGAAGTCCTTCGAATGGATCTTGCTGGCTTCGAGTTTTGCGGCGTCTCGCGTGGGTCCAAAAATGCGAAGTCCGCGGGCGCGGAATCGATCGACGATCCCAGAGACCAGCGGCGCTTCGGGCCCGACCACCGTGAAATCCACCCCCAACGATTCGGCGAGCGCCGCGTATTCGGTGGTGGCGGTGACGTGGCCGAGCTGCGCAATGCCCGGATTACCGGGCGCTCCGTAAATGGTGTGGCCCGATTGGGTGAGGCGCCAGGCGAGGGCATGCTCACGTCCGCCGCTGCCGATCACAAGAATTTTCATGGATACCTATAGAATAAGGGGTGGGGACATGAAGGCAAAATACGATGCGATTGTGGTGGGCGCGGGCCACGCCGGATGCGAGGCGGCGCGGGCGAGTGCGCGTATCGGCTTATGCACCGCGATGGTCACAATGAACAGCGACCTGATTGCCCAAATGTCATGCAACCCGGCGGTGGGCGGTATTGCGAAGGGCCACTTGGTGCGGGAAGTGGATGCGCTCGGCGGAGTGATGGGCGAGGTGACGGACAGCGTCGGCATTCAGTTCCGGCTGCTGAACACCAGCCGCGGGCCGGCGGTGTGGTCGCCGCGGGCGCAATGCGATAAGAAGCAGTACCGCGTGCGGATGCGGGAAGTGATAGAACAGGAGCCGAATCTCCGAATCCTGCAAGCCGAGGTTGCGGGGCTTCTTTTTTCCGGCCGCGATTCCGGGAGTGGGAAGCGGCGGGTAGAGGGCGTGCTGCTGCGGGACGGACGCGAGATACATTCGGGCGCGGTGATTATCACGACCGGCACCTTCCTGAACGGCCTGGCGCACGTGGGCGAGCAGACTTACAATTGCGGCCGTAATGGCGAGGCTCCGGCGAATCTGCTGGGCGATCAGCTTCGAACGCTGGGTTTGGCCTGGACTCGCCTGAAGACCGGAACTCCCCCGCGTCTGGATGGGCGGACGAGTCACTGGTCGAGATTCGAGGAACAGCACGGTGACGTGGTGCCTACTCCGTTTTCGTTTATGACTGGGCGAATCGAGCGCCCGCAGGTTCCGTGTCATATTGCGTACACAACGGCCGAGACGCACCGCATTCTGCGCGACAGCATTCACCGGTCGCCGCTCTATAGCGGGCAGATTGAGGGAGTGGGTCCGAGGTATTGTCCGTCAATTGAAGATAAGATCGTCAAGTTCCCGGACAAGGAGCGCCATCAGGTCTTTCTGGAACCGGAAGGGCTCGATACTTATGAAGTGTACGTCAACGGTATGTCCACGAGTATGCCGATTGACGTACAGACCGCGATGGTCGCATCCGTCGCGGGCCTCGAAGACGCTGAGATGCTGCGTCCAGGTTATGCGATTGAGTATGATGCGATTGATCCGCGGGAACTGGATCATTCACTGGAAGTGAAATCGATCCGTGGATTGTACCTGGCCGGGCAGATTAACGGGACGTCGGGGTATGAAGAAGCGGCTTGCCAGGGGCTTATAGCGGGATTGAATGCGGCTGCCCGTTTGGATGGCCGGGATGCGGTGGTGGTCGGGCGCACTGAAGGATATACGGGCATCTTGATCGACGATCTGGTGAGCAAAGGCGCCGACGAGCCGTACCGTATGTTTACGTCGCGGGCCGAATTCCGGTTGCATTTGCGGATCGACAACGCCGATGAGCGGCTGACGCCGATCGGGCGAAAGGCGGGATTGGCCGGTGACGACCGTTGGGCGCTTTTCCTTCGGAAGCAGGAGCAGAAGGGGCGGCTCCGGACGTTATTGGAGGCGACTCGAATCGACCCTGCATCGTTCGGGTTCCTCGGTTTGGCGGCAGACGACCGCCCGACGTTGGCTGTGTGGTTGCGCCGTCCGGAAGCGAGAATTGGCGTGTTGGAACCATGGGCTGCGAGAGTGCTGGGCGAAGAGCCGGCGCGCGGACTCCTGACCACGCTCGAAACCGAGGCGAAATATGCCGGTTACATTGCGCAACAGGAGCGCCAGATTGAGCGATTGCGAGGCTCCGACCAACGGCGGATACCGGACGGATTTGAGTTTTCCATTCCGGGGCTGTCCACGGAAGTTAGGCAGAAGCTGGAACGGGTGCGACCGGAGACCTTGGGGCAGGCTGGGCGGATCCCGGGCGTGACACCGGCGGCGATTGCGGTGCTGGATGTCTATCTTAGCCTTGCTCGTTGAGCGGTTGGGAGCAATTTTCGAGCTGTCGGCGGCTCAGTTCGACCTTCTTGATTCCCATTGGCAACTGCTGCTGAAGTGGAATCGAAAAATGAACCTTACCCGAATTACGGACCCGCAGGAGGCCGTGCTGCGCCATTATGGCGAGTCGCTGTTTTTGGCGGGGCAACTGACGCCGGGACGAGTAGTGGATGTTGGATCTGGGGC
>JBDTAT010000391.1:0-2646 GCA_039924505.1 Bryobacteraceae bacterium | reverse complement strand
CGCTGACGGGATGTACGACATCACATCATTGCTGTAACCCGCGACCACCAGATCGAGGTTCGGATATTCGCGCTTCGCCCGGATCGAGTAATCGAGCACCACTTCACCACCGAGCGCGAGAATGACGAGACGCCGGCCGATGCGCACCGCCTGCACCGGATAGTGAACCGATCGGATCGGCCGGTTATGGTCGTAATCGTCAAGCATCAGCTTGGCCCGGCGGACCTTGAAAATGTCCGTGCTCTTGGCTTCTTCTTCGAACGTGGCGCGCGTGTGCGGGGCAAACGGTAGGGTCGTGTACTCGAACGCGGTGCGCACGGGTGCCTCGAGCGCCGGCATTGCGCTCGCGAGAACCCGCTCGACCGACGCGGCCAACTCGTTTCCGTGCTTCTCCGGAAGATCCATCCGGCTCCGCGGGTTTGGGTTTTGATCGCCGCCGCAAAGCAGCATAAACATGGCTTGCGCGCCGGGATGCGCGCGCTCCAGAGCGGCTTGCGCGAAACCCGCGTAATCGCCGCTTACTTCGTAGAATTCGCCTGTCAGCGTCGTATTGTGGCATGCGTACCCGAAAAGTACGGCGCGCAGTTTTCCATCCCGTCCCGTCACGCGCAACACGGGTACGCCGTGATCCACGGGGGCCGGGAAATCTTTGCCCGGATTCAGCTCTCGGAGCCGCGCGATGCGGCGGTTGATCGAGAAATCCGCGGTTGCTTGCCCGTACGAAATCCGGGCCGGCGAGAGATCGTGCAAGGCGTCGCCCGCGATCTGGACGAGTTGGCCGGTCAGCTTGCGCGCGTAATCGCGCGTCCGTTTTTCGTCCTCCGGGCTCATGTCGAACATGACGCGCAAATTCGGCCAGACCGCCGGACCGGAATGCGTATGCGAAGAATTCATCAGCAGCTCCGAGCGTTTTAAGCCGAACTGCTTCGAACAACGCGCCGCGACTTCATCGGAAATCTCGCGAGGCAGCCCAATCAGGTCTGTCGTGACAATCACGATGCGGCCGCGGTGGCCGTCGTCCAGCGCTAGCGCCTTTGCCCAGAGATCGAGAGTTACGTGGTTCGCCGTGTGGTTGCGGAGCGCGTATCCGGTCAGCCACACCGGCAGTTCGGGAGTAATATTTGCGCGCGCCACTCCCGCCCGGAACTCAGCCGTCGCGGGCAGGCACAAGAGCAGCAGGGCGGCGACCGTCCTCATTTCGCCAGTGGACCGGGGAACTTAATGCGGTCGCCGCGCCGCTTGCCGTTCGGTTCGATTCGGGAAAGCGTGTGCACAGTTCCATCTTGACCCAGGGCGATGCCGTTCACATAGGCGGGACGTTCCCCGTCCTCCAGAAAAATCGCCCCGGTCGAGCACGTCGACGTGCTGCGTGGCCGGGATGATCCGGAACAAATAGCGTGAATGTCCGTGGACGCCATAGATGGCCTTACTCAGGTTGAACCCTGCGCTTACGGTGATTACCCGAGAAACCGAAAGAGGTATGGTCAAAAGAATATCCGGGCGTACAATCGGACTATAGCGAAAGCTCTACATGCTCGCCGCGCGCTTCGCGCTGGCGGCGCTGGCACTCGGGTCCGCGGGTTGGGCCGACACAGCCGGCAGTTTCACGGCGCCGTCCTATAACATCGCCAGCATCGTCAATTCCGCAACGAACGGCCCCGGCGCGCTTGCGCCCAACACCATCGCAACCATCTACGGAACGGACCTTTCCTTCAACACTCGCGCCATCGCCAGTTCCGACCTGAGCGCCGGAGTTCTGCCCCGGGTCCTCGGCGGGGTGCAAGTTTATATCGGCGGCGTGCAGGCTAACCTTTACTTCGTTTCTCCGCATCAAATCAATTTTCTGATTCCAAGCATCCTGCGGCCGGGCTCCGCCGTGGTTTACGTGGTCCGCGAGGGCGTTGCCGGACCGCCGGTGTCGGTCATGCTGCTCGACGTCGCCCCGGGCCTGTTCGAACTGAATCCCAATACCATCGTCGCGACCCATGCGGATGGTTCGGTCGTCACCGACGATGCCCCCGCCGCCGCCGGTGAAGTCGTCGTCCTGTACGCCGTTGGCTTGGGGCACACGCTGCCCGACTCCCCCCAAGGTCAAATTGCCAATGGACCGTGGCCGATCGCGCACACCGATCTGCGCGTGCTCGTCGGCGGAGAGGCGGTCGATCCCGCGCGCATCCTCTATGCCGGCGCGACGCCCGGGTTCGCGGGCCTATATCAAATCAACGTGCGGCTGCCGGATCAACTCGCGCCCGACCCCGAGGTGCGCATTGCCCTGGAAGATCAGACCAGCAAAGCGGCGTTAAAGATACCGACGCGCTAAATAGACCAGTTACAATAGCAAGAGGATCTTTATGTCCATTCACGTTCGCGCGCTAGGAGTTCTGCTGACGGCCGGATGCTTGATGGCGTCGGCTGAGCAACCCGCCGCTGCCGCCGGATCGACTTACATGGTCGACAACGGCACCAAAATTCCTCTCAGCCTGATCAACAGCGTCAGCACGAAGCATTCCGCCGAGGGAGATCGCGTGTATCTGGAAACGGTGTTCCCCGTCATGTCGAATGGCCGGATCGTGATTCCCACGGGAAGCTACGTTTCCGGAACGGTGACACAGGTGAAGCGTCCCGGCCGCGTGAAAGGGCGCGGCG
>JBDTAT010000390.1:0-9174 GCA_039924505.1 Bryobacteraceae bacterium | reverse complement strand
TGATAATCTGCGAGGTGCCGCGCAGCTCCAAGCCTTCAATGCGGCCGCGGCGCGAATTCAAATCGCCGATCACATCGCCCATGTAGTCTTCCGGAACCACCACTTCGACGCTCATGATCGGCTCCAGAAATCGGGATCCAGATATCGGAGATGCAGCAGTTCGTGGCCCGCGGCCGCCGCTTCAATTTCAACCGGGAATCATAAAGACACAACATGGCGAAAGAGAAATTCGATCGCAGCAAACCGCACGTGAATGTCGGGACGATCGGGCACATCGATCACGGGAAGACGACGTTGACGGCGGCGATCACCAAGGTGCTGGCCAAGCACAATCCGAAGAACAAGTTCCGGAGCTTCGACTCGATCGACAATGCGCCGGAAGAGAAGGCGCGCGGGATCACGATCGCGGTGGCGCACGTGGAGTACGAGACGGCCAAGCGGCACTACGCGCACGTGGATTGCCCGGGACACGCCGACTACATCAAGAACATGATCACGGGAGCGGCGCAGATGGACGGCGCGATTCTGGTGGTGGCGGCGACCGCCGGGCCGATGCCGCAAACGCGCGAGCACATTCTGCTGGCGCGGCAGGTGGGCGTGCCGTTTATTGTAGTGGCGCTGAACAAAGTGGACATGGTGGACGATCCGGAGCTGCTGGAGCTGGTGGAGCTGGAAGTGCGGGAGCTGCTGACCAGCTACCAATTTCCGGGCGAGGACCTGCCGGTGGTGCGGGTCAGCGCGCTGGGAGCGTTGAACGGCGAAGGCGACTGGGAAAAGAAGGTCGACGAGCTGATGGACAAGGTGGACTCCTACATTCCGCTGCCGGAGCGGGCCATCGATAAGCCGTTCCTGATGCCGATTGAAGACATCTTCTCGATTCAGGGGCGCGGCACGGTGGTGACGGGACGCATTGAGCGGGGTATCTGCAAGGTCGGCGAGGAAATGGAGATTGTGGGTTTCCAGGACACACGCAAGACGGTGGTGACGGGCGTCGAGATGTTCAAGAAGCTGCTCGATGAAGGGCGCGCCGGGGACAATGTGGGCCTGCTGCTGCGCGGCATTGAAAAAGAAGACGTGGAGCGCGGGCAGGTGATCGCCAAGCCGGGATCGATAAAGCCGCACAAGAAGTTCAAGGGCGAAGTGTACGTATTGAGCAAGGAAGAGGGAGGGCGGCACACGCCGTTCTTCAAGGGATACCGGCCGCAGTTTTACTTCCGGACGACGGACGTCACCGGGGTGGCGACGCTGCCGGAGGGCACCGAGATGGTGATGCCGGGAGACAACATCGGACTGGAGATCGAGTTGATCACGCCGGTGGCCATGGACAAGGGATTGCGCTTCGCCATCCGCGAAGGCGGCCGCACCGTCGGCGCCGGGACGGTGACGGAGATTCTGGAATAAGCGCGGGCCGCCGCCACTGGCAAAACCATGAGTTTACGAGAACGCATTCGCATTCGATTGAAGGCGTACGATCACCGGATACTGGACCAATCGACGACCGAGATTGTCGATACAGCCAAGCGGACCGGCGCGACGGTGGCGGGGCCGATTCCGCTGCCGACGATCAAGAACCGGTACACGGTTCTGCGCTCGCCCCACGTGGACAAGAAGTCCCGGGAGCAGTTCGAGATCCGTACGCATAAGCGGCTGCTGGATATTCTGGAACCAACGCAGGACACCGTGGATGCGTTGATGAAACTGGATCTGCCGGCCGGCGTGGACGTAGAGATTAAGGCATTTGGGAAAGGAAAGTAGTTAGCAGCCCGCGGCGAATGGCCGATAGGTGCGGGGATTTCCGGCGCATTCAGCCGGGCCCCGGCCACGAGCCAGGAGTTGCCCGCTGCCGGCCACTCGCTTTTTATGAGTCCAGGAATTTTAGGCAAGAAGATCGGGATGACGCAGGTGTTCCGGCCGGACGGGCAGGTGGTTCCGGTGACGGTTCTGAAAGCGGGACCGTGCGTCGTGGTGCAGCGGAAAACGCCGACTACCGATGGCTACGACGCGGTGCAGATCGGCTTCATGGAATACGCCAAGGCGTCGCGAATCATCAAGCCCCTGGCCGGACATCTGAAGAAGGCCAGCGTAGATGGGGTTAAGTTCCTGCGCGAGTTCAAGCTCTCGACGGGCGACGACGATTTGAAGGCCGGCGACCGCATACTGGTGGATCAATTCAAGCCCACCGACAAAGTGGACGTCATTGGCGTCAGCAAAGGACGCGGGTTTGCGGGCTTCGTGAAGCGGCACCATTTCCGGGGCGGCGACAACACGCACGGATCGATGTTCCACCGGGCGCCGGGATCGATTGGATCCTCCAGCTTTCCATCGCGCGTGTTCCCGGGAATGCGGATGGCGGGCCACATGGGGACGGACCGGGTGACGGTGCGGAACCTGGAAGTAGTGGGCGTGGACGCGGAAGACAATGTGCTGATGGTGAAGGGCGCCGTGCCGGGGCCGAATGGCGGCTACGTCATGGTGCGGCGGTCGAAGAGGTAAGCCATGGCGAACGTTGACATCCTGGATCTGAATAATCACAAGGTCGGCGAATTGGAGCTGGCCGACGCCGTGTTCGGCGCGCCGGTGAACGATCACCTGCTGTATGAGGCGGTGCGGCACTACCAAGCGGGCCGGCGGCGCGGAACGGCGAAGACGAAGACCCGGCACGAAGTTTCGGGCTCGGGCAAGAAACTGTGGAAGCAGAAGGGGACGGGACGTGCGCGAATGGGGTCTATCCGGTCGCCACTTTGGCGGCACGGCGGAACGACGCACGGACCGCAACCGCGCGATTACAGCTATAAGTTGCCGCGCAAGATGCTGTTGGGCGCGCTGCGCTCGGCGCTATCGGCGAAGCTGCGGGACGGCGAGTTGAAAGTGGTGCAGGCGTTCTCCTTAGGCGACCACAAGACCAAGACGATGCGCGCGGCTCTCGATCGCCTGGAAGCGAAGAGGACGGTGCTGGTCGTTGAAAACGACGAAAACCGGAACCTGTCGCTGGGGGCGCGGAACCTGGGCGGAGTCAAGCTGGTGTCGAGCCAGGAAGTGAATGTGTACGACCTGCTGCGGCACCAGGCGATCCTTTTGACCGAAGGGGCGGCGAAGAAACTTTCCGAGGCGCTGGCACAATGAAAGTCAAAGTCAACGACATAATCAGACGCCCCATCGTGACCGAGAAGGGCGTGGCGAAAAAGGATGACGAGCATACACTGTGCTTCGAGGTGGATGTGGCGGCCACCAAGTCGCAGGTGAAGAGCGCGGTGCAGTCGCTGTTCAAGGTGAAGGTGGCGGAAGTCCGCACTCTGAACACCGTTGGGAAGCTGCGGCGCCGGGGGCGGTTTACCGGCTTCCGCTCGGACTGGAAGAAGGCGTATGTGCGCCTGAAGGTCGGCGAAAAATTACCGGAGTACGCGGAGATCTAGGCCCATGCCGATCAAATCCTATCGACCGACAACCCCGACGCGGCGCTTTCAAACGGTCGTATCGCGCGCCGACATCACCAAGCAGTCGCCGGAAAAGAGTCTGACGGCGGGCAAGCAGCGGACGGGCGGACGCAACAGCACCGGCCGGGTGACGCTGCGGTTCCGCGGCGGCGGGCACAAACAGGCGTACCGCGACATCGATTTCAAGCGGGACAAAGTGGGTGTGAAGGCGCGGGTGGCGGCGATTGAATACGACCCGAACCGGAGCGCGCGCATCGCGTTGCTGCACTATACCGACGGCGAGAAGCGGTACATTCTATCGCCGGTGGGTTTGGAAGTGGGACGCACGATTTCGGCCGGCGCCGAGGCGGACATTCTGGTGGGCAACGCGCTGCCGCTCAAGAATATTCCGGCCGGCACGGTGGTTCATAATATCGAGTTGAAGCCGGGCAAAGGCGGGCAGATGGCGCGGGCGGCCGGCACGCAGGCGCAGTTGGTCTCGCGCGAAGGCGGGTACGCACTGTTGAAACTGCCGTCGGGCGAAATACGCCGCGTGCAGGACGATTGCATGGCGACCATCGGCCAAGTAGGCAACGTCGATCACGAAAACGTATCGCTTGGCAAGGCGGGACGCTCGCGGTGGTTGGGACGGCGTCCGCACAACCGCGGCGTGTCGATGAACCCGGTCGATCACCCGCACGGGGGCGGCGAGGGCAAGACGTCGGGCGGACGGCATCCCGTAACTCCGTGGGGCCAGCCGACGCGCGGCTTCAAGACCCGCAACAACAAGCGCACCGACAAGTGGATCGTGACGCGGAAGTCGAAAAAGCGGTAGGCGAAGAAATTAGGAACCGATAATGGGACGATCGTTAAGCAAAGGGCCGTTCGCCGACGACCACCTGATAAAAAAGGTGGCGGCGATGAACGAGAAGAACGAGAAGAAGGTGCTGCGCACCTGGTCGCGCCGCTCGACGGTTCTGCCTGAATTCATCGGGCATACTCTCGCGGTACACAACGGCAGGAAGTTCATCCCGGTATACATCACGGAGAACATGGTGGGGCACAAGCTGGGTGAATTTTCGCCGACCCGGACCTTCAAGGGACATTCGGTGAAAGCGGCGCCGGACAAGTCGGCCAAGCCGGCTTAGGCTCGAGGAGATCTTACATGGAAGCGAAAGCGGAAGCCAGATACGTGCGGGGATCGGCGCAGAAGGCGCGTCTGGTCATCGACCTGATTCGCGGGCGCAAGGCCGGCGAAGCGATCAATATCCTGCGGGCGACGAATAAGCGGTTTGCGCCGACGGTGGAGAAGGTGCTGCGCTCGGCGATCGCCAACGCGGAAAACCGATCGACCGACGTGGATGTGGACAAGCTGGTGGTGACCGTTGCGTATGTGAACGAGGGGCCGCGGATGAAGCGCATTCGCCCCGCGCCGATGGGGCGGGCCTACCGGTATCAACGGCGGATGTCGCACATCGTGGTGAAGGTGGGAGAGCCGGTAATGGCGGCGCCGAAAGCGAGAGGAAAGGCCTGATGGGACAGAAAGTTCATCCATACGGATTCCGGCTGGGCGTCACGAAAACTTGGCGGTCGCGGTGGTTTGCCAAGCAGGACTACGCGAAGCTGCTGCATGAGGACCTGGACCTGAAGGAGTCGCTGCGGGAGCGGCTGAAGGCGGCGGGCATCAGCTCGGTGGAAGTGGACCGGCCGGGCAACAAACTGCGGATCACGATCCGCACCTCGCGGCCGGGCATCATTATCGGACGCAAAGGCGCGGAGATCGAGAAGCTGAAGCAGGACCTGGCGAAGAAGACCAGCCGGGAAGTCTTCATCGACATTCAGGAAGTTCACAAGCCGGAGCTGGATGCGCAGCTTGTGTCGGAGTCGATCGCGCTGCAGCTCGAAAAGCGCGTGGCGTTCCGGCGGGCGATGCGCAAGGCGGTGGATTCGGCGCTGCGTTTCGGGTGCAAGGGAATTAAAGTGCGCGTGTCGGGACGGTTGAACGGCGCCGAGATCGCGCGCAGCGAATGGTACCTGCAAGGCCAGCTTCCGCTGCACACCCTGCGGGCCGACATCGACTACGGTTTTGCGCAGGCGTATACGACGTACGGCGTCATCGGAGTAAAGACGTGGGTTTATAAGGGCGAGATTATCGAAGGGGCGAAGGGAAAGCCTTCGCTACGCAACGAGCCGGAACCGCGCCGGATGGCGGCGCGCGACCGGGAGCGCAGCGACCGGGAACGCAGAGAGCGGAGGCCGGTAACGCCGCCCGCGGCGGGCGAGGCTGCTCCAGCCGGTCCGGCGACGCAGGCGGCGCCAGCGGACATGCCGCAAGCGTCGAAATCGACCATGCTGCCTCCGATGGCTCCGCCGCAACCGGCGTGGAAATCGGAAATGAAGCCGGAGGCGCCGGTCGAGGGCGCAGGTGCGACGTCCGAGTCGGCGAAGCCGGCCGATACGCCGGTGAAGCCGGACGAGACCAAGGAGAGCTAACGCCATGTTAATGCCGAAGAAAGTAAAGTACCGCAAGCAACAGCGCGGGCGCATGACGGGCAAGGCGTGGCGCGGCTCCTCGCTCGCGTTTGGCGATTTCGGGTTGAAGGCGCTGCGGTGCGGATGGATAACGGACCGCCAGATTGAAGCGGCACGCGTCGCGATGACGCGCTTCATCAAGCGCGGCGGGAAGGTGTGGATCCGGATGTTTCCGGACAAACCGATCACCAAGAAGCCGGCTGAAACGCGTATGGGTAAAGGTAAAGGCGCGCCGGAGCAGTGGGTGTGCGTGATTCGCCCCGGGAAGATTCTGTTTGAAATGGAAGGCGTGCCGCGCAACATTGCGGAAGAGGCGATGTTGCTCGCGGCGGCGAAGTTGCCGCTCCCCTGCAAGATGGTCTCGCGCGAGCAAGCCGAATAAGGAACCGCGATGAAAGCCGATAAATTGCGCGAGTTGGATACGAACGAATTGACGAAGCAATCGACGGACATTCTAGACCAGGCGTTCCGATTGCGGTTTCAACTCAACATGGGACAACCGGACGTTCTGAAAAAGCTGCGCGTCATTCAAAAGGACCGGGCGCGAATTCTGACGATTCTGCGGCAGCGCGAGATGGCGGAAGGAACTCCGGCGGCCGAGCCTGTGAAGGCGCCGAAGAAGCTGAAGAAGGCGTCGGCGAAACCGGCTGCGAAGACTGCCCTGAAGCCGGCGGCCCAAAAAGCGGCCAAGGCGCCGGCCAAGGTGGCCGCGAAGGCGAAGTCAAAGCCGGCAGCCAAGAAGGCGGCTAAGGCTCCGGCGAAACCCAAAGCCAAGGCCAAAGCGGCGAAAGCGAAGAAAGGGAAGTAAGCGATGGCCGACGGAACCGCGGTAGCAGAACATCAAGCAGGTCACAAAGCGGAGAAGACCGGCGAGGTCTTATCGAACAAGATGCAGAAGACGATCGTCGTCGAGGTGACGCGGCGGGTTCAGCATCCGGTTTACAAGCGCATCATCACCAAGCGCAAGAAATTTTACGCGCACGATGAGAAATCGGAAGCCAAGATCGGCGACGTCGTGCGCATCGTCGAGTGCCGTCCGATGAGCAAGTTGAAGCGGTGGCGGCTGGGCGGGATCGTGCGCAAGGCGGTGCAGGTGGGCGTGGAGCCGGCCGCGCTCGATCTTCCGGACGACGCCACGCGGACGCGCAAGAAAAAGGAAGAGAAGTAAGCCTGGCGGCGAAGGGAGAAACGTCATGATCGGAATGCGAACCATGCTCGAAGTCGCCGACAACAGCGGCGCACGCAAGCTGCAGTGCATCCTGCCGCGCGGCGGGGACCTGGGGTTGCGGGCGGGCTTGGGCGACGTGGTGACCGCGGCTGTGAAGGAAGCGGCGCCGGAGTCGGCGGTGAAGAAGGGCACGGTGGTTCGCTGCGTGATTGTCCGGATGCGGAAAGAGACGCGCCGGAAAGACGGCACCTACATCCGTTTCGATTCGAACGCGGCCGTGCTGATCAATGAAGTTGGCGAGCCGGTGGGCACACGCGTATTCGGCCCGGTGGCGCGCGAGTTGCGCGACAAAAAATACATGAAGATCGTATCGCTGGCTCCGGAGGTGATCTGATGGCGCGGCCCATTCCCAAGCGGCATCAGAACCAGCCGGTGAAGGTAATAAAGACGCGGATTAAGAAGAATGACATGGTCAAGGTCATCGCGGGCCGCGACAAAGGGAAGACGGGGCGGGTGCTGCAGGTGGACCGCCGGCGGGGGAAGGTGCTGGTGGAAGGCGTGTCGATGATCAAGCGCCACACGCGCCCGAACCCCTCGCAGCAGATACAAGGCGGCATCGCGGAGCGCGAGGCGCCGCTTGCAATTTCAAACGTGATGGCGCTTACTTCCGGCGGCCAGCCGACGCGATTGGGTTACAAGATCGAAGGTACGGGCGCCTCGGCGCGAACCACTCGAATAGCGAAGAAAACCGGCGAGGTAATGGACACTAAGAAGGGCTAGGAGCGCACGGTGAGTCCGGGGTGCGCGGGAAAGAGTAGACGTAAATGGCAACCGCAAGATTGAAACAGCAATACATAAACACGGTGATACCGGCGTTGAGCAAGGAGTTCGGCTATAAGAACGTAATGGCCGTGCCGAAGCTCGAAAAGATCTCATTGAACATCGGTCTGGGCGAAGCGACGCAGAATACGAAGCTGATGGACCCGGCCGTGGCCGAACTGGGGCAGATTGCCGGGCAGAAGCCGGTGGTCACGAAGGCCAAGAAATCGATAGCCGCGTTCAAGTTGCGCGAGGGGATGGCGATCGGCTGCGCAGTGACGCTGCGGGGTGAGCGGATGTACGAGTTTCTGGACCGGCTGGTGAATGTGGCGCTGCCGCGGGTGCGCGATTTCCGCGGAGTGTCGTCGAAGAGTTTCGATGGGCGCGGGAATTATACGCTCGGCATCCGCGACCAGTTGATTTTTCCCGAGATCGATTACAACAAGGTGGACAAGGTAAAGGGCATGAACATTTCCATCACCACCACAGCCAAGACCGACGCCGAAGGTCTGGCGCTGTTGAAGCATCTCGGCATGCCGTTCCGGCAACAATAGGAGTGCAATCAGAAAACATGGCAACCACCGCCAAGATCGCCAAGGACTTGAAGCTCGCCAAAGCGAAAGCCGCCAAGACGCCGAAGCTGCGCTGCCGCCAACGCAACCGCTGTTTCCGGTGTGGACGGCCGCGCGGATATCTGCGCAAATTCAACATGTGCCGCATCTGCTTCCGCAAGCTGGCGCTGGCGGGCGAAGTTCCAGGCGTAATCAAGGCGAGTTGGTAGCTCGACGGAGGGAATGAACGGACTATGACCACCGATCCGATTGCCGACATGCTGACGCGTATCCGAAACGCGATCGCCGCGCGCCACCCGAAAGTGGATGTGCCGGCGTCGTCGCTGAAGATGCAGATTGCCCGCATCCTGAAGGAAGAGGGCTACGTCATGAATTTCAAGCTCACCGAGGAAGGCGCGCGCAAGTCGATTCGTATTTACTTGAAGTACACGAACGGCAGCGTGCCGGTGATCTCGCGTATTGAGCGGGTGTCGCGCCCGGGCTGCCGCGTTTACGTAGGCAGCAAGGAAGTGCCGCGCGTGCTGGGTGGGCTCGGCATTAACATATTGACTACGCCGAAGGGCGTGATGACCGGCTCGACGGCCCGGAAAGAGGGCGTGGGCGGGGAAGTGCTTTGCCAGGTTTGGTAGACGGCGCCGCGCCGTTAGCAAAACGGAGTTTTTCGCACGGA
>JBDTAT010000389.1:0-3158 GCA_039924505.1 Bryobacteraceae bacterium | reverse complement strand
CGCCGTGGTAGTTCAGCGTTGACGCACCCGCTTGTTTCGCTGCCGCCGCCATGCGCCCGACGTCGAACGCGCCGCGCCCCACGATCAAAGTCCGCGCAGGGATCGTATGAGACGGATCGGGCGTCCCGGTGGAGGCGATCACGATCTCATTCAAATCGCGCCGCGGATCGAAACCGGTCTGATCGATGAACTTCCGCAAGTCCTGGTCCTTGGTCTGCATTTGCGAAAGCACGTAGCGGCCGAAGGGCGTGGTTTTACTGCGATCCACGTGAATTCCCGAAACGACTTTGGCGTCGGGCATCACCAGACTAAGAAGGCTGGGGTCGGCGGCCGTACACGTCAATGCCGTCGCCAGCAAGCCGGTTGCCAATGCGTAGGGAACTCTGTGCATGAAGAAGTAACCTCTCTTCACTCTACGGCAAACGCGCGGGATTTGTTCGGTTGCAAATGTTAGAGCGTCTTCCAGAAGAAATACGCCGATACCGTGAGTCCGGTGACGATCACTACAGACCGCAGCAGCTTCGGATTCAGCTTACGCGAATACGCCGCGCCGAAGTACCCGCCGGCTGCCGCCAGGAACAGCATAACGAGGCACTCTTTCCAGTACACCGCATGCGCCAGAATGAATGTCACCACGGCAACGCCGTTGGCCACCGCGTTGCACAGGATTTTCAGCGCGTTCGATTCGTGAAAATCGGTGAAACCGAAAACGGAAAATAGCGCGAACAGTAAAATCCCAGCTCCGGCGCCGAAATAGCCGATGTAGAAACACACCACGGTCATCCAGAACAGCAGGGCGGGGGAGGACGCGGGATGGCCTGGCGCCGTTCCAGGCAAGGTGGAGGGCCGCCTACGCTCCAGCCATTTACGCGCTGGACCGCTGAGGGCAAACAGCACCGTGGCGAACAGCAACAGCCACGGTACCAGCCGCAGAAACGTGGCCTGTTTGGTGAAGAGTAGCGTTCTGGCGCCGGCAAATCCGCCCACGGCGGCGCAGGCGATCGCGGACGGCAACATGCGCCGGATGGCGTGCACCTCGCGCCGCAACGCCACCATGGAAGTGAGTTGGCCGGGCCATAAAGCCACCGTGTTGGTGGCATTCGCATTCACCGGCGGCAAGCCGACGCCGATCAGCGTGGGGAAGGAGAAGAACGATCCCCCGCCGGCCACCGCATTCAACGCGCCGGCGGCGAATGCCACGGCCATCAGCGCGCCATAGCGGCTGACCAGGATCGATATAGATGGGTGGGATTGAAAGAAAATGAGCGGCAAATGCTACGCTTTCGGATTCAACTCGATGATCTGCCGCATGTAGGTCAGGTTGCGTTTCATATCCGCATCCACATTGTGCGACGGCGAATCGGTCTCCAGATTCGCGTATCCTTTGTAGCCGATATCGGCGATGGCGTGGAGAATCTGCGGAAAGTCGATCTTACCTTCGCCCAGGTAGTACGGATTGTCCTTCAAATGGAATTGGCAGATCCGCTTGCGGCCCAGCCAACGGATCTCTTTGTCTACGTCGAAACTGTTTTCAGTGGAATTCCCGACGTCATAGTAGACCATCACGGCGTTAGACCCGGTCCGCTCCATAATGCGCGCGTTGTCTTCGGCGGAATTCGTGTCTTCCAATCCGAGGATCACGTCCGCCTTCGCGGCTTCCGGCGCAATCTCGCGCAACACATCGCCCACATAGTCTTTTTCCTGTTGCGTCGCCAGCGCGCCCTTGCCAAAGAACGGCAGCAGAATTACCTTCGATCCCAGCTTCTTTGTGACCGGAATGCTATCCGCCACCCATTTTTGTCCGAGCTTGTCGTTTTTGAGGAAGTTCACATGCAGGATGTCCAGGCACGTGCCGTCCAGCGGAATATTTTCCTTCTTCGACGCCGCCACGTAACTGGCGATGACCTCGTCGTTATCGAGCGGCAGCTTTCCATCCAACGGTTTCCGGCCCAGGCTGATCTGCACGCCGGCGAAGCCTAAACGTTTGGCCGTCGCGACCGCCTCCAGCTTGCCGGCCATCTTAAGATTCCAGTCCGTCACGCCAATTTTAAGGGCCGTTCCCCGGCTTCTCCAGGCCAGCGCGGGCGCGGCGGCCAACGTGGATAGAAACAATTCTCTGCGTGTCATCAGTTACAGTCCGTTCTTTTTGAGGAACTCCCGAATTGTCGTGAACGCTTTCGTGCGCTCGTCCGGAGTAAATCCGCCGTGCTTGCCGCCCGGAATGGTCAGCAGTACATTCGGCACGCCGGCTTTCGTCAGGGCGTCCCGCAGACGCAAAGCATGTTGATACGGGACGGTCGGGTCGGCGTCGCCGTGGATCGTCAGAATTGGAGGCAGCCCGGCCCGCACGTAGGTGAGCGGTGAAACACGCTTGGCGATCTCGTCGCGGTCCGGCATCGACCCCATCCAAGCCACCGCGTACGACTTACGGTTCGGACCGTCCAATAAATCGTCGACGTCGGTGATCCCGAACCAGTTGACGATGGCCGCCACTTTTGGCAGCGGCACGCCCGGACATTCGCGGTCGAGACCCGCGCTCTCCGGAATCATACCGGTAGTCAGCGCCAGATGGCCGCCGGCCGATTCTCCGGTCACCACCAGCCGCGACGTATCGATACCATACTTGGAGGCGTGCGCCGCTACGAACCGCAGCGCGCACAGACAATCCTCCACTGCGGCCGGCGCGAGAGACACGCGGCCCAGGCGGTACTCCACGTTCACCACGTTCCAGCCCATCTCAAACCACGGCATCAACGACATCAGCGACCCTTCTTTGCTGCCGCCCACCCAACCGCCGCCGTGAATATAAATGACCGTGGCTTGCGGGCCGGACGCGCCGCGACGCTGGTAAACGTCGAGCTTGTCCTCGTAATTATTCGCCACCAGATAGGTGATGTTAGGAATCGCCTGGTACTCGTTTTGCGCGTGCGCGGCCCACTCGGCGGCCGGCGGCAATTGGCCGAAGCTCGCGCCGCTGGCGAGCAGGAGAAGCGGCAACAGGGAGAGAAATCGTCGTTGCATGATAAACCCTTTCGAGACAGCCGCGCAAAACGGAGCGCGGCGCGAAGCCATTCCTTTCACGCACGGCGGGTGCGCGCCGCGCCCTTTGCGCCTACACGGAAACTGGCGGCACCAGGGTCTTCAGATATTGGTGAGCA
>JBDTAT010000388.1:0-7702 GCA_039924505.1 Bryobacteraceae bacterium | reverse complement strand
AAGAATTTTGCGCGCGGAGGACCGGGCGTGGTGTTCGTGCATGGAGCCGGCTACATTCAGAACGTCGATCGCTGGTGGCCGCTGTACGAGCGCGAATATCTGTTCCATCACTTCCTTATGGAGCACGGCTACGCTGTGCTGGACGTCGATTACCGCGGCTCGGCTGGTTATGGGCGCGATTGGCGCACGGCGATTTACCGCCACATGGGCGGCACGGATCTGGACGATATTGTGGACGGCGCGCATTGGCTCGCGGCCACGCAGGGCGTGAATCCAAAACATATTGGCGTCTATGGCGGCAGCTACGGCGGGTTCATTACGCTGATGGCGATGTTTACGCGAGCCGGCGTTTTTGCGGCGGGCGCGGCGCTGCGTCCGGTGACCGATTGGGCGCATTACAACCACGATTACACGACGAATATTTTGAACCTGCCGCAAAAAGACGCCGAGGCGTACCGGCAATCCTCACCGATTTATTTCGCCGGGGGCCTGCGGGGCGCATTGCTGATCTGCCATGGGATGGCGGACACGAACGTACACTTTCAAGACACGGCGCGCCTGGTGGAGCGGTTGATCGAACTGCGAAAAGAGAACTGGCAACTGGCGGTTTATCCGGTGGAGGACCACGCGTTTGTGGAGCCGGCCAGTTGGGCCGACGAATACAAACGGATCTTCAAATTATTCGAGGAGAATCTGCGGGGTGAGCCGCAGCCGTAAGGGAACGGACGCTGAACATCTGCATGCACGTGGCTGCGGACGGATTCGCCGCCGCCGGAGGGCCGCACCTTCGCGCACCGCTCCCTAACCCTGGCGTCGCCGGAACCAAGCAGGGGCGGTGAAAAGCCCTCGGCAACCGCTCCCTCACGGTCACGGCTCGGAATGAGGCTGGCTGCGCGATGAAGGGGAATACTCATGGCGACCGGACGCGTGCGCCGAGTCGTTTACGTTTTCTGGTGCAGGCGGATGCTGCCGTTCACTGTCGTGAGTTTCAGTTGACGGCCGCCCGAGCCGAGTGTGGCGCTAACGCGCCGGCCGATAATGCCGCTATGCGCGGTGAGCGGGAAATCGGTGGAGATGCCGCCGTTGACGGTGGTGGCGCGAATGTCGGCGCTGATGGCGGGCGGCAGGCTGAGCTCAATGGCTCCGTTCACCGTGGAGAATTCGCGCGTTTTAGACCAGAAGGCATTGCCGAGCGCGGCGACGATGGAGCCATTGACGGTTCGCGCCTGGGCCGCGCCGCTGGTCGAGAGCCGGATGGGGCCGTTGACGGTGTAGGCCTCGGTATCGGCGCGAATCGCGGTGGCGGTGATGCCGCCATTCACGGTGCGTCCGACGAAGCGGACGCCGGCGGGAACGCGCACGGTAAAATCGATACGGACATCGTTATTGCCGGCGGCGGAGCGGCCATGTTGACCGGGCAGGCACGCATCGCGGCCTGCATGGGCAGGGTAAACAGTGCAGACGGTCACGCCGGCGGCGGACTCGACCAATTGCACGCCCACAGAGCCTGGGTCGCCGTGACGGGCCACCTTGTGAGCGATGATTTCGACGTCGGCGCCGGAGGTTCCTTCGGCGTGAATTTCTCCATTGACACCCTTGATCTCAATCAATTGTCCGGCGGCGAGCCGGCCTTTCCAATGGAATCCGCGCAAAACGGAGAGCGGCGCACCCCTTGCGCTCCACTGGAAACCGTCGCGTTCCACGGCGTGGCCCGGGATGGTGAAGGCAATCAACGCGGAAACTGCAAATGCGAATAGGCGCATAGGAGTCGGGCAGGCAAGTCGATTGCCAGTTGCGCCGTGGAAGCTTGCCTTGTACTTTGCGACATTTTGGGTGCGCCCCGGCGCGCCGGTCGTGTCCGAATGTGGGACGGGTGTGGGCAAAAGCGCACAGCGCTATTCGTAGCGGAGGGCTACGACGGGATCGACTTTAGCCGCCCGGCGCGCGGGGAAAACGGTTGCGGCGGCCGCGACCAGGACTAACAGGATGGAGACGAGCAGGAACGTCACCGGGTCGATGGGTTTCACGCCGAACAGCAACTGGGAGAGGACGCGCGTGACGACGGCGGCTCCCGCGATTCCGAGAAGGATGCCAACGCCCGAGAGCGCGAAGCTTTGGCGGAGTACAAGGCGCAGGATGTCGGCCGATTGCGCTCCGACTGCGATGCGGACGCCGATCTCGCGGGTGCGCTGTGCCACCGTGTAGGCCATGACGCCGTAGATACCGACGGCGGCGAGCGCCAGCGCGAGCGCCGCGAATGCGCCGAGCAAACGGGTTTGAAAGCGCGGCTCATCGAGAGATGCGTCGATGCGGCTTTCGAGCCTTTCGAGGAACTGGATCGGTTGATTCGGATCGACCTCGCGCAACTGGACGCGAAGAGTGGGTGCGAGGCGGACGGGTTCGGACGCGGTGCGGACAACAAACGTCAGGTGCTGGAGAAACATGAGGCGTCCGGCTTGCGTCAGCGGTTGGTAGACGGCCCCTGTGGGGCTGTCCGCCAAGCTGCCCTGCTGCACGAGAGAAACTACGCCGACCACAGTGGGCGGATTGTCCTTCCCCCACAGTTCTACTCGCTTGCCGATGGGATCGTCGTGCGGCCAGAAGCGGCGGGCCAGGTCGCTGGTGACGATGGCGACGGGAGGCGAAGCCGCCGTGTCGCGGTCATCGAAGTCGCGGCCGCGCAGCAACCGAATGCCCATGGCGCGGAAGTAACCGGGCGCAGTGGCAGGCTTGGTCACTATGTAGGGCGGATTGGCCGGCGGCTGTCCGGCCACCGACACATCGCCGGTAACGTCGAGCGAGCCGAACGGGAGCCAGTTGATGGCGGCGGCGGATTGAACACCGGGAGTGGAGCGAATGCGGTCGAGGGTCTGCTGCAAAAACGCCTGGCACTGCGCCGGGGTGCGATAGGTGTTGGGAGACAGATCGACGCTCAAAGCGAGCACGTTCTCCACACGGAAGCCAGGATCGACCGCGCGAAGACGGAGAAAACTCTTGAGGAGCAGGCCCGCGCCTGCCAGCAGGATCAGAGAAAGTGCGATTTCGGCAATTACCAATGCGTGGCGGAGACGGGCGGAATCGGCGACGGTGCGCGCACCGTGCTGCAGCGCCTGGTTCAAGGAGACGCGCGAAAGTTTGAGCGCGGGAGCGACGCCGAACAGCAGCCCGGCTGCCAGGGAGATGAGCAGCGTGAAGGCCAGCACCGCGAGATTGATGTGGACATCGGCGGCGCGCGGAATTTTCCCGGTGGGCGCGAGGGCCAGCAGCGCATCGACGCCCCACATTGCGGCGATGAGGCCGAGGACGCCTCCAGCGAGCGCAAGCAGCGCGCTTTCAGTAAGGAGCTGGCGAATCAGGCGCCAACGGCCGGCCCCGAGCGACGCTCGAACGGCGATGTCGTGGTGGCGCGCGGCGCCCCGGGCCAGCAACAGCGTGGCGACGTTGGCGCACGCAATCAGCAGCACGCAGCCGACGGCGCCGAGGAAGATCAGCAGTAGCGGCCGCGCGTTTTTGACGATGACAGTGCGCAGAGGGAAGAGGCGTGCGGTGTCATGACGTCCATTGCGCGAAAAGGACTGGTCGCGATGGCGTGCGATGGACTCAATTTCGGCCTCGGCCGCGGCGGGCGTGACGCTCGCTTTTAAGCGGGCGACGACGTGGAGATACGCGAGGGTGTGGCGCGCGGGATCGAGAACGAGGGGAACCCAGAGGTCCGACGGGCCAGGGAAGAAGTCGAAGGTGGCGGGCATGACGCCAATGACAGTGCGCGGCGCGGCGTCGAGCAGGATGGTTTGGCCGAGAATCGCCGGGTCGGCGCGAAAGCGCGACCGCCAGAGACGATCGCTCAACAAGACCACGTTCGCGTGGGCGGGTTGATCTTCTTCGGAGCGGAACGCGCGGCCGAGTTCGGCCCGGGCTCCGAGAATGGAGAAAAATCTGGGGCTGAGCTGCCAGGCGGGAACCTGCACCGGCTCGCCGGATCCGGTGAGATTCAGCGAATGCATCGCGTAGGCCGCCATGCTGTCGAAGGCGTTACTCTGCCGCTCGAAATCGACGTACCCGGCATCGGAAAGCGTGGTGAAGCGCAAGTCGCCGGGAGTTGTGACGTGCGCGGCCATCAGGGCGTAGAGGCGGCCCGGATCTTTGTACGGAAGGGGTCGCAGCAGCACCGAATCGACGACGGTGAAGATGGCGGAGTTGGCGCCGATGCCCAGGGCGAGCACGACCACGGCCGTGATGGTGAAGCCGGGGTTCGTGCGGAGGGCGCGGAGGGCGTAGCGCAGATCATTCATAACGGTGTCCCTGAAGGCGCGTATTTCTCGGGGCAATTTGCGGTCCGAACGCTGGAAGCCAGTTTAGAAGAATTTGACGGGGACGGGGAGGCAACGGGTGTCCGCTGATGGGATCGGACGGGCGGAAACGGACAGTCTTTTCAATGAACTGCGAACGGATTTTGTGCATTGATGCCGTCGTAGTGCTGGCCGCTGCTGAAATCTTCGGTGTAGAGGACTTCGGCGCCGGCGGCTTTGGCGGAGGCGAGAATCAAAGCGTCCCAGAATGCAATCTTCCAGCGTTTCTGGAGACGAATGGCTTCGAGGATGTCGGCGGGCTGGATAGTGATGGGATTCAGATCGGCGTACTCCCCGGTGAGCAGGGCGGCGGCATCCGGCGAGATCTTGCGGCTCACGGTGACGTAGAATTCCTGGAGAACCTGGGTGCTGATGGCAAGTGTCCGATTGTAAAAGTGCGTCCGGAACAACGCTTCGGCCGTGTTTTGTTTGTCCGGCGCGGTCGCGTCGTGGATGTATACCAGAACGTTGGTGTCGAAAAAGCAAACGCCGCTCATACGTCGTAAAGATCCTCGCGTTTGAACTTCCCGCGTGAAAGGTTATATAAAGGCGTGCGCGCGATCTCGAGAATTCTTTCGCCGGCAGCATAGTAGCGGTCATCGTTGCGCACGGTCTTATTCAGGGACTCGTGAACGTAAGCGTTGAGCGAGATGCCGCGGCGGGCGGCGGACGCCTTGGCGTTGCGGACCAATACCACGGGAAGACTGACGGTGAGGTTGCGGGTGGTTTTCTTCCGGGGAACCCGCGGCGCCGCAGCGCGGGTTCCTGTTCTCGACGCCGCAGCCGAAATGCTCTCTTTGCGTTTCACATAAATCAGTGTACTACACAGAATTATGTGTTCTCAATCCAGCCATCGACGATTTTGATAATGCGGTGGCCGCAGGCGGCGTTGGCTTCCGAGTGCGTTACCTGAATGATGGTTGTGCCGGCCTCATTCAGTTTCTGAAAGACTCCCATGATCTCGCGCGCCTGGCTGGAGTGGAGATTGCCGGTCGGCTCGTCGGCGAGAATGACCTTCGGGCTGGCGATGATGGCGCGGGCGATAGCCACCAGTTGCTGCTGCCCGCCGGAGAGTTGATTGGGATAGAGGTCCTTCTTGCCGACCATCTGGAAGCGGTCGAGGGCGTCGCAGACGATGGGGGCGCGCTCGGATTTTTTCACGTTGCGGTAGGACAGCGGAATGTCGAGGTTCTCATACACGGTAAGCGAGTCCAGCAGATGGTAGCTTTGGAAGACAAACCCGAAATACCGCTTGTAAACCTCGTCGCGATCTTTCTTCTTCAGGTTGTGGATGGCGTGATCGAGGAGGTAATATTCGCCCTTCCAGACGCTGTCGTGCATGCCGATGACGTGGAGCAGCGTGGACTTGCCGGCGCCGGATGGTCCCATGATGGAGACGAATTCGCCCTCCTTCACATCGACGTTGATGCGGCGCAGGACATAGGTCTTGGTGGGCCCGTGTTCGAAGTATTTCTCGACGTTGCGGAGGGTAATCATAGCCACCTAGCTAGAATACAGTGAAAACGGTCCATCCAATTGGATGCGACCCGGAGAGGCAGGGAATCATCTATCATCGCATGAGGCGCAATTCCCGGTTCGACGCGCGGGACGATGCAAAACACTGGAGGCGAAACGTAAACGGTGGGGCCGTCGTCTATGTAACGGAGACTCGCACGCGGGCCGCGCCTGCCGATAAGAGCGATATGCAAAAAGCGGAATACAAAAAATACAAGGCGGCGCTGGAAGCGAAGCGGGCTGAACTGGCTCGCGGGCTGAGCAGGCGCGACGAGATTGCGATTCAAAAGACCGCGGATGCGCTGGATGAGGTGCAGTTCGCGACCGAGCGCGAGCTGGCGATTCGTAATTTAGACCGCGAATCCGGGCTGATGCGGGCGGTGCGGGCGGCGTTGGCGCGCATGGAAGATGGAACCTATGGGGCCTGTATCCACTGTGAGGAAGAGATCAAGGCGAGGCGGTTGGACGCATTGCCATGGGCCGCTTATTGCGTGAATTGCCAGGAGTTGCTCGATAGCCGGCGCAAGAATGAAGAAGGTGGCGAGCGGATCGAGGAGCTGGTTGAGGACACTGTTTAAGCGCTCCGGGAAGACACGATTTAACGCGCGGCGGCGGCCAGGATGCGATTGCGGCGGCGGCCGGCGAACTGGCTGAGATAGGCGACCCATAGTTGCTGTTCGCCCGGTGAGTCCATGCGGTTATTCCAATAGCGCCGGAAATTTTCACGGCGAGCCTGTTCGAGTATTTCCAACCGGTCCGCCAAACCGTTGCGCTTGTGGACACCGTCTTCCAGCAGCAAGCTGCGGGCGACGACGCAATCGTGAACTTCACCGAGAAGCCGCTGAAGTTGCTGCAACGACTCCAGCCGCTTACGCAAGGCCGGTCCATAAATGGGCGCGAACAATTCGAGCGAGTACCGGAACGACTTCGCAACGAGCCGGAATTCGTGCAATGCCTTATTACTGGAGCGATCCGATTCGAAAGCTTTGCGGCCTGCCTGGAAAAACTCGGCTGCCGCGAGCGGCAGGGTGTAACGGGCGGACTTAGCGACGGTCATCTGGGCAGCTTTCGGACGCGGAGGCTCAACGTCGATTAGGCCGAGGCGATTGCGCCAGCGGGACGAGAAATCGCGGCGGGTGAACTTCTTGAGTAAAGTGGCCAGTTCGCGGGCCAACCCATCGCGCGTCTCGCGCAACTTTCTAGTGACGGGGTCGCTGGATGCGAGGCCCAGCCCGCCGGCCAGATCCATTACGACATCATAATTCCGGACCTTGCCCGCGGCGTCCATCATCTGGCGCAAACGCTTGCGCACTTTCTTGCGTTCTTTCTGCGGGAAAAACGGGGCGAATAACTCCAATGCCTGCTCGAGGCGGCGGCCGGTGACACGCAGGTCGTGAATAGACGGCGCATCGTGGCTGCGCAGGGTCCGGCGCACCTCAAACGCCAGGCGGGCCAGAAGATTCGTCACCTGTTCAATCGCGTATCGTCGCATATCCATATCGGAGAAGTGCGCGGGTGAACGCCGGCCGGATTGGCTGACTCACCGGCGGTCCTGTGCGCCCTTTCAGGATATCGCGAGCGTGTTCCCTTGTGTAGCGGCGCGGTCGCGTTTCGACGTCAACGGCGATCACCGGCGCGCCGGCTGCACCGGTTTTGCGGCGGAATGGCGGGCCGCCTTCACTAGACCGAGCGGGACGTTGTAGACTTGGCGGAAGGCAACGCCAGCGCGCTCGGCGGCCCACTGCTCCAGGCCCGTGTCGGAGCGGCCGTGCAGGGAGACGATGGCCGCTCCATTGTGGAACCGGCAAGCCAGGCGCTCGATACGCTGTTCATGCCCA
>JBDTAT010000387.1:0-2774 GCA_039924505.1 Bryobacteraceae bacterium | reverse complement strand
GTGCCGCCGCTGATGATGTCTCCGGCAAACGCGCCGATGCCAAGATCGACGCTCTTCGAGTAGGTATAGGAAGCGAGCAGCGTCAACCCACGCGAGTAGCGCTTCTCGAACTTCGCTTCCAACGCATGATAGGTGGAGTTCGCGATGTTGGCGAGCACGCTCGTTACGCCGTCGTATTGCGGATACGGCCGCAATAGCTGCGCCTCGCTGATCATCGGAGAAGCCAGGATGCCGCTCGCGATTTTCCCGTAAAAGGGGTTCGGAACCTGGGTGCGGAGCGCGTTGCCGAGCGCCAGATCCGCCGTCGGAATCTGGT
Organism: Bryobacteraceae bacterium; assembly: GCA_039924505.1. Classification (GTDB taxonomy): domain Bacteria; phylum Acidobacteriota; class Terriglobia; order Bryobacterales; family Bryobacteraceae; genus JBDTAT01. Next base: position 2,458 of record JBDTAT010000387.1, on the reverse strand, counting down.
TCAGCGTCAAGCCTATCGGCAGCTTTAGTCCCCGGCTTCCGGTATACCCAACTTCGAGCAGCGTGCCTTTCGGCAGTTCTCGTTGAATCGAAAGATGCCACTGCCCGCTATACGGCGTCCGGTTGCCGCGATCGTAGAAATCGATCGACTGGCCCAGCAGCGTGGCTGGACCCAGCTTCGAGCCGGTGGGCTGCACCAAGCCGTTCGGAAACGGATTGTCGAGAAAGGCGATCGGCGTGACCGTGTCGAGGCTCGTGACGATCGACGTGTTGGCGATGAAGCCAGACGATCCGAACGTCGCCGAACCGGTCCCGACGCCCCAGTTGTTCGAGTAGAAAATCCCGCCGCCCCCGCGCACCACCGTCTTCTGCCCCAACCGGTAGGCGAAGCCGAAGCGCGGAGCGAAGTTGTTGTAGTCCGGATTGGATTGCGAACGCGACGCGCCGTTGACGTTTACGAACGCGAGCGCGCCGTGCAGATTTAATCCGGGCGCGTCGCTGGGGGGCACGGCCGAGTAGCTGAAATTCGTCAACTGATTGAAGCGGTCCGTCTTGGGCGTCTCATATTCCCAGCGGAGCCCGTAGTTCAAAGTAAGATGCGTGGTGACTTTGAAGCTGTCCTGCAAAAACAGGGCGGAATACTTTGTGGTGAGGGCCAGCGCCGGAACCGGTTGGGCGGATCCACCCGGAACGCCTAACAGAAATGTGGCGAGCCCATAACCCGCGGTGGCGCTCGCCGTCGTGGGATTCGGCCCCTGAGTCCACGTCGGAGCGAAGTTGAAGACCGGTGAGTTGGCGCCAGTCTGCTGCACGTTCAGTTGGATCGCGCGGTACTCGAAGCCGGCCTTCAGCTCGTGGCCGCCGAGCACTTTGGTCGTAGTGGACTGGAAGGCATGAACGCTGTTGTTGGAAATAATCTGATCGGTCGCTCCCAGCAAGCCGCCGACGACGATGTTGGGAATGGAACCGGTAACGCCAAAACCCGTAATGGTGATATCGGGGAATGCGTGCGGACGGAGTTGCGCCGCAAGCGAAGCCGGCAGTCCGAGTTTCGTAATATCGAAGCCGTCGCTGAAGGAGGGCCGGAAGTTCGAGAGCCGCGTGAAGGAGTACCGGAACACCGCCAGCCACGTCGGCGAGAAGGTCTGCGTATCCTCCACAACCGAGTTTCGCCGGCCGAATATCTGCGGTCCGGCGGTGGGCGATCCGGGATTGGTCTGGCCATAGACTCCGGCGCGGATATCGGGGGTGTCGTCGGCGGAGTATCGGGCAAAAATGCGGTTGGCATCGCTAAAGTGGTGGTCTACCCTATAGCTGACCGTGTCCTTGTTGATACGGTTCGCATCCCCGCGGGTGAAGTTGTTCACCCCCGTAAACCTGGCGCCGGCCGTGTTAGGCGCGGGCAGATACTTCGCCAGATTGAGCGCCACGGGATTGAAGCGCGACGCGGGAATGACGTTGCCGGGGAACGCGGAGCGTATGTAGCCCGATCCGTTTGGGTTTGGCACGGTCGTAAGCGGATCGTAAATAGTGATCAATTGCCCATTCGCGTTGCGCGTATTGGAAAAATCTCCGGCCAACTCCTGGGGCTTTGGTACCGAGCCGACGAATGTCACGCCCTGTATGAAGCGCACGCTTTCCACGCTCACAAAGAAAAACGTGCGGTTCTTGCCGTTGTAAATCTTCGGTATTGAGACAGGGCCGCCGAGCGTGCCGCCGAACTGGTTGAACTTAAAGGGCGAGCGCGCATTGCCCGCGCGATTGGCGAAAAAATCGTTGGCGTTCAACTTATCGTTGCGGAAAAATTCGTATAGCGACCCGTGATATTCGTTTGTGCCCGACCGCGTGATCACGTTGAACACTCCGCCCGCCGCGCGTCCATATTCGGAAGAGAAACTGCTGGTCTCCACCTTGAACTCCTGCACCAGGTCCGGCGTCGTATTGATGACAGGCTGATTTTGCGACGGCGCGGAATTGGGCGCCCCGTCGAGCAGGAATTCATTCGCGGAGGCGCGCTGCCCGTTGATGGCGAACGAGACCGTGCTGATCTGGTCGATGGGAAGGTTGTTGACTCCGATCGCGGGGCGCACTCCGGGCACCAGCAGCGCTAGCGCGTACGGATTGCGGCCCAGTAGCGGGAGTTCGGTGATCTGCCTGGAGCCGACTACCTGGCCGAGCGTCGATGTCTCGCTTTCAAGAAGCACCGCGGAAGCTTGCACTTCCATCGATTGCGCGACCGCGCCCACCTGCAGCGTGAGATCGAGGCGCGCCACTTGTTGGATCTCGAGTTCGAGGCCCGTTTCCTTGAGGGAAGCGAATCCCGTCTTGCTCACGGTGACGTCGTACTTTCCGGGAAGCAGTTCGGTGACGCTGTAATTGCCTTCCGCGTTCGTGCGGGTATTTGCGCTAACGCCGGTCGAAACCGATTGAACCGAGATCTCCGCATCCGGCACCACGGC
>JBDTAT010000386.1:0-4102 GCA_039924505.1 Bryobacteraceae bacterium | reverse complement strand
CCGGGCATGTCGATGATGCGCATGCCTCTGACTTGCTGGAGTTGGCTGGTAACGGCGATGCTGAGCCTGATCGCGTTTCCGGTGCTGCTTTCGGGTTCCATTCTGCTGCTGCTCGACCGGCTGGCGGGAACCAGTTTCTTTCTGCCCGCCGGGTTGGTAGTCGGCGATCAAATATTGCCGAACGGCGGCGGGTCGCCGCTGCTATGGCAACACCTGTTCTGGTTCTTCGGGCATCCGGAAGTCTATATCGCCATTCTGCCGGGCATGGGAATCGTCTCGCATGTGCTTTCCACGTTCTCGCGAAAGCCCGTATTCGGCTATAAGGCAATGGTAGTGGCGATGTTTGCGATCGGGTTTCTCGGTTTGCTGGTCTGGGGGCATCACATGTTTATCAGCGGCTTGAACCCGTATTCCGGCCTGGCGTTCTCGCTTCTGACCATGGTGATTGGCGTGCCATCGGCCATCAAGACGTTCAACTGGATCGCGACCGCATGGGGCGGAAATTTGCGGCTCACCACATCCATGCTATTCGCGCTCGGGTTCGTTTCGGTGTTTGTGACCGGGGGCCTCAGCGGAATGTTCCTAGGGCAGCCCGCGCTCGATCAGTATTTTCACGACACGTATTTCGTGGTCGCGCACTTTCACATCATCATGGGCGTGGCGTCGGTGTTCGGCATCTTCGCCGCGATTTTCTTCTGGTTTCCTAAAATGTTCGGCCGCATGATGAATGAGAAGCTTGGCAAACTGCACTTCTACCTGACATTCGTCGGCGTTTATGCGATATTTCTGCCGATGCACTTCGTTGGGTTCGCCGGCAACCCGCGCCGCTACGCCGATTTCACGAGTTTTCAATTCCTCGCGGACTTGATGCCGCTGCACCGCTGGATGACGTACGCGGCCTACTTCACGGCCTCGGCGCAACTGCTGTTTCTTTTCAATCTATTCTGGAGCATGAGGAAAGGCCCGGTTGCGCCCGTGAACCCGTGGGAGGCGACTACGCTCGAATGGTCCGACGCGCCCCCTGCGATGGTGGTTCGCGGGCCATATGAATACGGGGTTCCGGGGGCGCCGCAAGATTATCTGATGCAGGATACGGAATGACGCGCACAAGTGTTTCGAACCGGGGCGGCCCGCCGGTAACGCCTACGGATTTCGGCGGCGGTGGCGGGGGAGAGCATTCGGGCGACCGCGGCGGTTCTCGAAAAGCTTCTTTAACCGGGCTGTTCGTGTTGATGGCGGCGAGCGTAATGACTTTCGCCTCGCTGTTCAGCGCTCTGGTGGTGAGGCGCGGGCTTTCGAACGACTGGACGAAATTCCCGTTTCCGCCGATTCTCTGGACCAATACCGTCGTGTTGCTGGCGAGCAGCGTGGTGCTGGATCTTGCCCGGCGGTCGCTGAAAGGCGGGAGACGGCGCGCGTTCAACTACCTCTGGTGGGTAGGCACGTTGCTTGGGGCGGGGTTTCTGGCGGGCCAGATAATCGCCTGGCGGCAACTGAATTTCGAAGGCGTGTATCTGGCCGGCAATCCGAGCAGCTCGTTCTTCTACGTTTTGACGTGGGCGCACGCCGCGCACGCTGTCGGCGGACTCGCGGCGCTGATTTACGTCGGCGTTCAGGCGCTGCGGTACCGGCTGGGTCCCGCCAAGCGCACGGCGGTTGAGGTCAGCACGTACTTCTGGCATTTTCTTGCCGTGCTCTGGCTGGGCTTGATGGCCATCTTCCTGTGTTGGGGATGAAAAACATAGGGGCGCCGCTGACCACCATCGCCGCGACGCGAACGCAGCAGGCCGTGCTGATTTTCATCTGCGCGGATTTCGTGATGTTTGCATCGTTCTACGCGGCGTACATCTATCTTCGCCACCTAACGCCCGTGTGGCCCACGGCGTTTCATTTTCCGTCGGGTTTGATGGGCGTGGCCATGACGATGTTCCTACTGGCCGGAAGCGTTTTGGCCGCCGTTGCCGCGCGTCAGAAGGACGAGGTCGTTATCGTGCGCTGTTTGGCGGCGGCGGTGGTGGTGTGGCTATCGTTCATCTTCGTCGAAGCCGTCGAATGGGTGCGATTAATTATGGAGGAGGGCGTGACATTCCGATCGAATCCATGGAATGTGCCGGTATTTGGGGCATCGTTCTACTTGATGAGCGGATTTCACGTTCTGCACGTGATTGCGGGAATCGTTTACTTGACGGTTGTGGCGGTCCGCATTCGGAAATACGATGTCGGGGCGTGCGCCCTATACGTTCATTTTGTGAATGTGATGTGGCTGATCCTTTTTCCGACCATTTACCTGAGCGCCTCGGACTTGAAGGGCCTATGAGTTCGCTCCTGATACTCGCGCAATGCGTGATGTGCAATCGCACGGCGGCGGCGCAGCAGGCGGGAAGGGCGGCGGTCTTGAATCATGGAATCGTGGTGCTGCTGGTTCCGCCGTTGCTGATTTTGGGGGCGTTTGCGTGGATAGTATGGCAGCGCAGGTGAATCACTGCACCGGCGTCCCGTAGGGCACCAACGTATTCACGCTCCGCCCAGTCCACCCGCGCGATCTTCCATCCATTGGAACGCACTGGACCCGCACACCTTCATTTCGCGATCCGTCAACGGCTCCGGCTCGGAAATCGCAACGCCTTTGATCGCCGCGGTTGGTATCTCTTAGATACTTCGCAAATCCAGCGTCGATCGATTCCGAAACGGACTGCCTCGGCAAAGCCGATCTGCCCGGTTTAACTTCGCATGTTTGCTTTCGTGTCGCCGGCCCGAGCGGCGTCCAGCATCGCGTAAATTACATTTTGCGGAGTGGCTTCGGTTTTGGCCTGCGATTTCTCCGGCATGCGCCAGCCGCTCTTTTGACCGAGGACGATCCCGAAAGCGCCTAACAAAATCGCGAGCGTTACCGCTTTCGCTTTACGATCCCGCGTCATTTCTTCTGCGTGGCCGCCGGCTCTCCCCGGCGAACGAACGTCAGACGGATCGAGGTTTCCGCCGGGATCGACAATCATCTGGCGGATTTTCGGCCGTCGACGACTTGGAAGCCGCTTACATGTTTACCCGAAGGCATGAAAAATAAATTGTCGATCTTTCAGGCGGCGATGCCGAGGTCGGTGAAGAGATGGCGCATCGTAGCTCGAAGACTTTCATAATGATGGTCGATGGGGACCGGGTTGGCGGGCTTGCCCTGGGGCTCTGGCTGGCCGCTGGCTGCGAGTAATGGCCGGATGATTTTTTCACGCAGGACGAGCAGAGCAGTCAGCGATCGCAGACCTTCCGCGACAGTCATCGAAGTGATCCTCCACAATGCCAAAGCGTACCGGTGGGGGCATTGTTTGCCATGTTTTCCAGAAATCGTTGTCCGGCTCAAAGGCATTCTGGAAAGGTTCCTGAACGCTGGGGGCTGTATCAACTCCTGCTTCGTCAGCGAGCGCCGCCCACGCCAAAAGCCGCCTCCGCTCCCTCCGCCAGAACGGTCGGCGGCGCCGCCGCTGCCGAAGGCCGCCAGGGAAGCCCAATGCCTTGGAACAGTTGCCGAGTTCCGCGCCTCGCAGCAATTCGGCCTACCTTCCACCAGCGATCGGGATAAATACAGTTCCACTCCGCCGTAACCACCAAGCCCGTCAATCGGGCCTTCGCCCGTACTACTCCACCGTTGTCAGGGGTTCCAAAACCGCCGCCGCAGCTGCCGGTGCCGCGACTGCCGCAGGGGCCACCTGCGCTGCCAGCAGGGATAACTGGACCTCCAAACCCCCCGCCGGCAGCAGCAGAGGAGCCGTCGCTCCCCATGCCGCCGCCTCGGGTGAGAAATCCGCCCGTGGAGTTCCCGCCCGTAGGTCTGTTTCCGGTCAACGTGACGCCCTCGATCGCCAAAGAACCCTAGTTGAAGATCGCGCCTCCCATGCCGGCTCCGGCCCCGTCAAGGCGGCTATCGCCGCCCTGCTGCTTTCCGCCCGTCAGAGTCAGGTTGCGCAGCGTCAGGTTTCCCGCGCCGGGCGTATCGAAACCCAGCGTCGCCGGAGCGAGCGGATCTGCGCCAACGTAGAAGAACCGCAGATGGACAATTGTGGGATCCGTGATCGCCAGCGTGGCGCCGTTGCCCTCGATAATAACTTTG